>NZ_DASVFL010000111.1:0-34456 GCF_036380075.1 Lentzea sp.
CCAGGTGCACCACGGCGTCGGCCTTGTCGAACGCGGCGGCGAGCGGTTCCTCCGCCCCGGCCTGCCCGATGTCGACCGGTGTCCAGGTGACGCCGCGGTACGGCGGCGCGTCGCCCGGCGGCCTGCGCGAGACGCCGTGGACCTCGATGTCGGGCTCGTCCGCGAGCCTGCGCAGCAGCGCCGTGCCGACGTTCCCGGTCGCGCCGGTGACGACGACCTTCACGACCGGGCCCGCGCCGTCTCGCGGTCGTTCGCCTTCTGGATGGCGCGGACGAGCTCGTCCTTGCTCATCCGCGAGCGGCCGGGGACCCCCAGGCGCTTCGCGATGGCGTAGAGGTGCTGCTTGCTCGCGTTCGCGTCGACACCCCCGGCCGTCTCGCCGCCCGCGGGCCCGCCGCGTTCCGCCCGCGGGTCGGACGGGCCCAGCTCCCGCTTGGGCTCCCAGTGGTCGCCGACCTTCTCGAAACCGTGCTTCAGCGCGGCGAACGCCGTGCGGTGGGCCCGTTCGCCCTCGCCGTAGGTCTCCACGGCCGAGTCGTGCGCCTTGATCCACGTCCGCTGCGCCTTCTCCGGTGAGCGCGCCACCGTGCTGGGCAGCTCCTGACGACCGGGCATGGGTCTCCTCCCAGGTTCGACCTGGGCCTCCGGGTACCCGCCGCGGCGCCCGTGCACGCCGGCGACGGCGACGTGCTCAGGCGACGTCGAGGACCGTCTTGAGCCAGCCGTCCTCCCGCAGGTCGAACGTCTTGTACGCCTCGATCGCGGACGACGGCTTCTCGTGCTGGGTGATGAACTGCAACGGGTCCACGGCGCCGGTCAGCACGAGGTCCAGCAGCCGCGGAACGTACCGGCGGTGGTTGCAGTTGCCCATGCGCAGCGTGAGGTTCTTGTTCATCGCGTCGCCGATCGGGAAGTCGGCGAACCCCGGCGGGTAGACGCCGATGATCCCGATCGAGCCGGCCTTCGCCACCAGCTCGACCGCCCAGTCCAGTGCCTGCCGCGGCGCGTCGCCGGGCTTCCACTGCTCGCCGGTGCGCTCCCCCGGCTCCTCGGCGTCGACGCCGACGGCCTCGATCACCCGGTCAGGGCCGATCCCGCCGGTCAGGTCCTTGACGACCTCGACGGGGTCCTCCTCGTTGAAGTTCACGACCTCCGCGTTCTGCGCGCGGGCCTTGTCCAGCCGCGACGCGATGCCGTCGACGACGATGACGCGCCCGGCGCCCTGCCGCTTGGCCGAGGCGATCGCGAACTGGCCGACCACGCCCGCGCCCAGCACGAGCACGGTGTCGCCGGAGCCGACCTCGGCCAGCCGCGACCCGAACCACGCCGTCGGGAAGATGTCGGACACCAGGATCGCCTGGTCGTCGCTGACCCCGTCCGGCACCCGCACCAGCGTCGTCATGGCGTACGGGATGCGCGCGCGTTCCGCCTGCAGCCCGTCGACCGGTCCGGTGGCCTCGGGTCCGCCGAAGAAGCTGGTGCCCGCGGACGGCCCGTTCGGGTTGGCGGTGTCGCACTGGGCGTAGTAGCCGGCGCGGCAGTAGGAGCAGGTGCCGCAGCCGATCGTGGACGTCACGACCACGCGGTCGCCGGGCGTGAACCCGCGCACCGCCGGCCCGACCTCCTCGACGACACCGACGGCCTCGTGGCCGAGCACGGTGCCCTCGGCCATGCCCGGCATCGTCCCGCGCACCATGTGCAGGTCGGTGCCGCAGATGGCGCTGCGGGTGATCCGGATGACCGCGTCGGTGGGTTCCTGGATCTTCGGGTCCTCCACGTCGTCGAGCCGGATGTCGCCCGTACCGTGCCACACAACTGCCTTCACGTCGTTCTCCTCCCGTTCGGTGAGCGGTTCCCCGGAGGATTCGCCACAAACACGTGACTCGATTTGATGAATTTTCAGGACGTTCATTCTCAGAACGGACAAAGCGCCAGAGAGCGGGTTTTGCCTGGTGGACAGCGGGTATCGCCACGCGGTGAATCAGCAGGTGCGAGCCCACCGGCTGAGGACGCGGACCGAGCAGAGCGCACCGCAGGCGCTCGTCGCGGCAAGGGGTTGAGAAATGGCAGAAGCCGGTGTGCGCACGCTGATTCCCGCGCGGATCGACAGACTTCCCTGGTCGCCGTTCCACACGAGGATGGTCGTGGCGCTGGGCGTCGCGTGGATCCTCGACGGCCTGGAGATCACGGTCGCCAGCGCGATCGCCGACACGCTGACGAAGCCGGAGACGCTCGGCCTCTCGTCCACCGCGGTCGGCCTGCTGGCCACGGTGTACCTGCTCGGCGAGGTCGTCGGCGCGCTGTACTTCGGCCACCTCTCCGACAAGCTGGGGCGCCGCAAGCTCTTCATGCTGACGCTGGGCGTCTACCTGGTCGGTTCCGGCCTGACCGCGCTGACGCTGGGCAACGGCGCCGGCTGGGTGGTCTTCCTCTACCTGACCAGGTTCGTCGCCGGCATGGGCATCGGCGGCGAGTACGCCGCGATCAACTCCGCGATCGACGAGCTGATCCCCGCCCGCTACCGCGGCCGCGTCGACATCGCCGTCAACGGCACCTACTGGGCCGGCGCGGTGCTCGGCACGCTCGGCTCGTTCATCCTGCTCAACCAGGTGGAGCTCTCGCTCGGCTGGCGGCTCGGGTTCCTCATCGGCCCGGTGCTGGGCCTGGTGATCCTGGTGGTGCGCCGCCACCTGCCGGAGAGCCCGCGCTGGCAGATCATGCACGGCCGCACCGAGGAGGCCGAGACGACGATCGCCGGCATCGAGGAGGAGGTCGAGAAGGAGTCCGGCGCGAAGCTCCCGGCGGTCGACGAGAAGAAGGCCATCGAGGTCAAGCCCGCCGAGCAGATCGGCTACCTCGCGCTCGCCCGCGTGCTGTTCCGCGAGTACCCCAGCCGCGCGGTCCTGGGTGCCACGCTGATGATCACCCAGTCGTTCCTCTACAACGCCATCTTCTTCACCTACACGCTGGTGCTGGGCAAGTTCTACGGAGTCCCGTCCGAGGTCACCCCGCTCTACCTGATCGCGTTCGCGGTCGGCAACCTCGTCGGGCCGTTCACCATCGGGCACCTCTTCGACACCATCGGCCGCCGCAGGATGCTGTTCCTGACCTACACGGTCTCCGGTGTCCTGCTCGCCGTCACCGCCGGGCTGTTCTACGCGGGCGCGTTGAACGCGATCACGCAGACCATCGCGTGGTGCGTGATCTTCTTCTTCGCCTCCGCCGGTGCCAGCGCCGCGTACCTGACGGTCAGCGAGATCTTCCCGCTGGAGGTGCGGGCGAAGGCGATCGGCGTGTTCTTCGCGATCGCCCAGTGCTTCGGCGCGCTCGGCCCGGTCATCTACGGCGCGCTGATCGGCACCGGCGACCAGCCGGTGCGGTTGTTCATCGGCTACCTGGTGGGCGCGGTGATCATGGTCGTGGGCGGTCTGGTGGCGCGGTTCCTCGCGGTGGACGCGGAGAACAAGTCCCTGGAGGACATCGCGATGCCGCTGTCGGCGACCGCACGCGCCAGCCACACCCGTGCCGAGGGGGCCGGCTCACCCTTCAAGACGTGAGACCAGCACTCCCCCGCGTTCGACGAACGCCTCCGGCAACCAGGGCTGGTCGACCTCGCGGCCGTTCCACCGCGTCTCGCCGACGTGGACGCCGGGAGCACCGGGGGCCAGGATCGTGATGTTCTTCTCCGTGATCCTGGCCTTCGGGAACATCGGGCTCGACAGGTGCAGCTCGGCGCTGCTGGGCGTCCGCGGGTACAGGCCCAGCGCGGCGAAGACGTACCAGGCGGACATCGTGCCGAGGTCGTCGTTGCCCGGCAGCCCCGACGGACCCGTCCGGTAGACGAGCTTCGCCATCGCCCGCACGGTCTCCTGCGTCTTGCGCGGCTGCCCGAGCTCGTTGTAGATCCACGGCGTGTGGATGCCCGGCTCGTTGGTCGGGTCGTACCTCAGCGCTTCACCGCCGGTGGCCCACGAGCCGTCCGCGCGGTGGAAGAAGTCGTCGAGCCTGCCGGCCGCGATGTCGTTGCCGCCCATGACCCCGGCCAGTCCCGGGACGTCGTGCGGCACCATCCACGTGTAGGTGGCGCTGCTGCCCTGTGCGAAGCCCAGGTCGGACGCCGGGTTGAACGGCGTCACCCACGTGCCGTCGG
The DNA here is from genome assembly GCF_036380075.1 of Lentzea sp. Lineage (NCBI taxonomy): Bacteria > Bacillati > Actinomycetota > Actinomycetes > Pseudonocardiales > Pseudonocardiaceae > Lentzea > Lentzea sp. The sequence goes on from NZ_DASVFL010000111.1 coordinate 4,151, forward strand.
CCTTGCGGGCCTGCTGGTGGCCGGTCTCCGGGTTGAACGTGTTGCGCCACCAGCCCGCGCGCTGTTCCATCTCGGCGTTCGGGCGGCCGAGCCGGCGGCCCAGGTCGGCGAGGGCCTGGTCCGCCACGGAGTCACCAGCGTCTCGGCGGCGCCGCCCCAGCAGTGGCAGGTGTCCTGCGGCGCGTACCCGAGCCTCAGGTACTCGGCGAGGTTCGGGCGCTGCCCCTCGCACTGGCCGGGACAGCCCTTGTCCGACAGGCCGTCCGGGTGCGGGACGGTGGCCTGGCGCAGCAGCGAGTCGTAGGCGGCGTTGACGTCGAAGTCCCTGGCGCCCATGGCGTACATGCCGGCGATGGCCGGGGCGGACGGGTCGCCGGTCATGACGTGCGTCGGGCCGGTGATGTGGACCCAGCGGTCCCAGACACCGCCGTTCTTCCGCGAGATCTCCAGCAACGACTGGGCGTAGCCGCTCGCCACGTCCGGTGCGAGCAGCGCCAGCAGCTGGGTGTGGGCGCGGTACTGGTCCCAGCCGGAGAAGTTGCCGTAGCGCGTCGGGCTGCCGGCGTCGGTGATCACGTTCGGCTGGAGGAAGGAGTGGTAGAGCGCGGTGTAGAAGATCGTGCGCTCGTCCGCGGTCCCGCCGTCGACCTCGACCGCGCGGAGCTGCTTGGCCCAGGCCTTCCTCGCCTCCTTCGCGACGTCGGCCACGGTCGCGCGCTTGGGGATCTCGGCCGCGAGGTTGCGCTTGGCGGCGTCGAGGCTGGTGTAGGAGATGCCGACGCGCATCCGCACCGAACTGTCCGCGAAGGACACGTACCCGCCGGATCCCTTGCCGGCGCGGGAGCTTCCGGTCAAGTAGCCCTCGCCACCACTCGCCTGAGTCGTGCCCGGCCGGAGCTCGCTGTCGACCCACGTGCCGTAGTTCGCGATCGGGCGGTCGAACGACGCCGTGAAGTGCAGGCGGTAGTAGGTCTTCTGGTTGTTCGTGCCGCCGTTCGCGCGACGCCCGCAGAACGCGCCGGTGAGCACCGACCCCGAGACGCTGTTCGTCGCCGGGTCGATGGTGATGTCGGCGTCCTCGCTGCCGTTGAGCGAGTTCGAGGTGCGGAACAGCAGCGACCCGGTGACGGGGAACGTGAACTCGCCGATGCCGGCGCGGGTCGTCACGGACAGGTCCGCCGTGGCACCGGACTTCAGCCCCACCCGGTAGCGGCCGGGTTCGGCGGTCTCGTCGTCGTGGGAGAAGTCGCTCGCGAAGACCTGGTCCTTGGTGTCCGCCGTCGGGGACGAGGTGATCTCGCCGACGTGCGGCATGATCGGCACGTCGCCCGCGGCGCCGGGGTGGCAGCCCGCGCCGTTGACGTGCGTGAGGCTGAACCCGCGCACCCTCGTGGCGTCGTAGGCGTACCCGTTGGCGGCGCCCGTGTTCGTCTGGTCGCCGCGGGTCGACGTGGGGCTCCACGAGATCATCCCGAACGGCCGCACCGCGCCGGGGTAGGTGTTGCCGCCGCCCGCCGAGCCGATCAGCGGGTCGACGAACGCGGTGTCGTCTCTCACCGCCGCACTCGCGGGAGTCGCCAGCGCGGCGGTGAGGACCAGGACCAGGACCAGGACCAGGGTGACCGGGAGCGCTCTCACGTTCCGGGACCCTAGACGGATTTCAGTGAACGCAGGGTGGCCGGTAACCGTCGATCTTCAGCCCGCGGAACTCCAGGTCGTTGGGCGTCTTCCCGACGAAGACCAGGCCACGGGCGTCGTCGAGCGCCTCGGCGAACGGGTACTGCGGCGCCCCCAACTCCGGCAAAGTCGTCCACTTGTCAGCCCGGAAGCTGAAGAACTTCGTGACGAGCCTGCCGTGCGTCGACGGGATCTTGGTCAGCCACTTGGCGCCGCCGCTCCAGTCCGAGGCGGGCCGCAGCTGGACGTAGAGGTCGTCGCTGGCGCGGTAGGTCATGAAGAACCCGTGCGAGCGTGACAGGTCCGCTTGGGCCTCGAACTGGTTGCCCAGCCACAGGACCATGACGTGCCAGTCGTTCGCGAGGAACTTGATCTTCGCCGAGTAGTCGTGCCGCCCGCGCGGCACGAGGATGCTGCCGGTCGCGGGCTCCGTGGCACCCTCACCGCTGGCGAGCCACTGCTGCAACCGGTCGATGGACGGGGTGTCGCACTCGCGGCCGTGCGAGGCGTCCGCGACGGCGGTGGTGCCGAACGCGAACGACAGCGCGCACGCGATCACCGCGGCGCGGCCGAACGTCGATTTCAAGCGCATCTGGCGACCGTAGCGGACATTGGTATGGACCATTCCGTTCACAGATGACGGTCCACGCACCCGCCCGCTCCGCCGGAGTCGGCTCCTAGAAGCTGACCAGCGCCTGGATCGGCAGGTGGTCGGACGGGAACTGGCCGTCGCGCTGGTAGGTGTTCATCGCGGCGGCCTCGACGGCGGCGCCGCGCGTCAGGATCCAGTCGATGCGCGGCCCGTCCGGCACGAGCGGGCCGAAGCCGTGGAAGGTCCCGTAGGCCGGGGTGGTCCGCGGCCCGGTGACCCACGTGTCGCTCAACGCGGACGTGAGCACCTCGTAGGCCGGTGAGCCGGGCACGTCGTTGAAGTCGCCGGTGAGCACGACGGGCAGCGTGAAGGTGCTGAGCCGGTCGCGCACGAGCTCGGCGCTGCGCAGGCGGGCGTTGGCCGACTCGTGGTCGAAGTGCGTGTTGACGGCGACGAACTGCTTGCCGGTCTGCCGGTCCAGGAACCGGACCCAGGTGACCACCCGCACGACGTTGTTGCCCCACGACCGCGAGCCCACGACGTTCGGCGTCGCGGACAGCCAGTGGTGGTCGAACTCGAGCGGCTCGAGCCGCAGCGTGTCGAAGAAGATCGCCATGAACTCGTCGTGGCTGCCGCCGTGCCGCCCCTGCCCGACCCATTCGTAGTGGTCGGGCAGGTCGTGGTCGACGTCCTTGATCTGCTGGTAGAGCCCCTCCTGCGTGCCGACCACGGCGGGGCGCTCGGCGAGCAGGAGCTGGGCCACCGCCGGTCGCCGGGACGCCCACGAGTTCGGCTCGACGTCGGAGGCGAAGCGCAGGTTGAACGACATCACGTTCAAGGTCGACATTCGATCGAGCATGGCACAGGGGCCGTTCCGATCAACGGAACGACCCCTGTGACCTACGCCGCCGCGTAGCCGGTCGGGCGGCTCGTGAACGTGCCACGGCCCTGCGTCCGGCTGCGCAGCCTCGTCACGTACCCGAACATCTCGGCCAGCGGCACGCTCGCCGTCACGACCGTCGTCCCCGACCTCACCTCGGAGCCGGCGATCCGGCCCCGGCGCGAGGCCAGGTCACCGAGCACGCCGCCGACGTACTCCTCCGGCACCGTGACCGTGACCTCGGCGATCGGTTCGAGCAACGTCATGGCACCGGCCTTCAGCGCCTCGCGCAGCCCGAGCCGGCCCGCCGTGCGGAACGCCATCTCCGACGAGTCCTTGACGTGCGTGGACCCGTCGGTGAGCGTCACGCGCAGCCCGGTGACCGGGTGGCCGAGGGGTCCCTCGGCCAGTGCGTCCCGGCAGCCCTGTTCGACCGCACGCACGAACTCCTGCGGCACCCGCCCGCCGGTGACCGTCGAACGGAACTCGAACCCGTCCTCCAGCGGCTCGGTGTCGAGCACGACGTGCGCGAACTGCCCCTGACCTCCGTCCTGCTTCACGTGCCGGTGCACGAAGCCCGTGACACCGGTCGCGACCGTCTCGCGGTAGGCGACCCTCGGCCGTCCCATCGTGATCTCGACGCGGTGGTCGAGGCTCGCCTTCCTCACCGCGACCTCCAGGTGCAGCTCGCCCATGCCGGACAGCACGGTCTGCCCGGTCTCGGGGTCCGTCGCCACGCGCAGCGACGGGTCCTCGTCGACCAGGTGCTTCAACGCCTCGGCGAGCCTGGCGTGGTCCGCCGTGGTCCGCGCCTCGACGGCCACGGACACGACGGGTTCGGCCGACACCGGTGGTTCGAGCGAGAGCGGAGCCGCCGGATCGCACAGGGTCGTGCCCGTGCGCGCCGACTTCAGCCCCACGACCGCCACGATGTCGCCCGCGACCGCGTGGTCGACCGGCGTGTGCCGATCGGCCTGCACCCGCAGAATCCGCCCGACGCGCTCGGCGCGTCCCGCCACCAGGACGGTCTGTCCCTTGTGGAGGGTGCCGGAGTAGACGCGGACGAACGTCAGCCGCCCGGTGGCCGTGGTGGTCACCTTGAACGCCAGCGCCGAGAACGGCGCGTCCGGGTCGGGCCGCCGTTCCTCGCCGTCGACGCCGCGCACCGCCGGAACGTCCACAGGGGACGGCAGGTACGCGATCACCGCGTCCAGCAACGGTTCGACGCCCCGGTTCCGGTACGCCGACCCCGCCAGCACCACTGTTCCCAGGCCATCGCGGGTCAACTCCCTCAACGCACTCGTCAACGTGCTCTCGGACAGTCCGGTCTCGAAGAACTCCTCCACGACATCGGGCAGCAGCTCGGCCACCGTCTCCTCCAGGAGCCGGCGACGTCGCCGCACCTCGGGCAGCAACTCCTCGGGGACAGGTCCCACCCGCAGCTCGTCGTCCCAGGTCAACGCCCGCAGGCGCACCAGGTCGACGACACCGCGGAAGCCGTCCTCGGCCCCGATCGGCAGCTGCACGACGAGCGGCACGGTGTCCAGCCGCGTGCGGATCGACTCCACGGCCTTGTCGAAGTCCGCGCCCGCCCGGTCGAGCTTGTTGACGAACGCGATCCGCGGCAACCCGTGCCGGTCGGCCTGCCGCCAGACGGACTCGCTCTGCGGCTCGACACCGGCGACCCCGTCGAACACCGCGACGGCCCCGTCCAGCACGCGCAGCGACCGTTCGACCTCGGCGGAGAAGTCGACGTGCCCCGGCGTGTCGATGAGGTTGACGCGGTGGGAGTCCCACGTGCAGCTGACGGCCGCGGCGAAGATCGTGATGCCGCGGTCGCGCTCCTGCGGGTCGAAGTCGGTGACGGTGGTCCCGTCGTGCACCTCGCCGCGCTTGTGGGTGGCTCCGGTGGCGAACAGGACGCGTTCGGTGAGGGTGGTCTTGCCGGCGTCGACGTGGGCGAGGATGCCCAGGTTGCGGACGGTGTCCAGCGTGGTCTTGCGCATGGCTGAGCGCCTTTTCGGTGCGAAAGGGGACTACAGGTCAGCGCGATGAGCCGACGAACACGGGTGGTTCGTCAGACACTCCGGTGCCCGGCGCGCAGCGGGCAGCCGGGGTGCGGGGACACGAGGATCACGTCGAAACGGGACGGGAGGACGGCAGCGGTGCGCATGGCCGGTCTCCTCTCGTCGCTCGCCTGGATCTCGGCCGAAGTGTAGGCATTCCGGTGTGGACGCGGAAGCGGGTTTTCCGTTCCGCCGTCAGTGAACCCGTGCACGCGCAGGAACACCGGCCCCGGCGCCGTCCGTTGACCAGGACATGCGTTTGTGTTTGCTCGGCGACTCCATCGCCGCCGGGGTCGGCAGCACGCGTCGCGAGGACACCCTCGGTCCCCTGCTCGCCGGCCGCCTCCGCCAGGCGGGGCACCAGGTCGACCTGCGGGTGCACGCCGTCCCCGGCGCGCGCTCCGCCGACCTGCGCTCCCAAGTCAAGTCCGCGGTCGCGGGCGGGGTGGACATCGCCGTCGTCGTGATCGGTGCCAACGACCTGACCAGGTTCATCCCCGCCGACGTCGGCGCGCAGCAGTTGCAGGACGCCGTCACGGACCTGCGTGCGGCGGGTGCGGAGGTCGTCGTCGCCACGGCGCCGGACCTCAGCGTCGTCAGCCACGTGCCGCCCGCGCTCCGCGACGTCGTGTCGGCCGTGAGCCGGCAGTACGCCCAGGCCCAGCAGCAGGCCGTGATCAAGGCGGGCGGCACGGTGGCGCACGTCGAGCGCGCCGTCACGCCGCGGTTCGCCGCCGACCCGTCGCTCTTCGCCACCGACCGGTTCCACCCGTCCGCCGCCGGCTACCGCGAGATCGCCGCCGCGCTCGCGCCCGCCGTCGAGGCCATCGCGGCGCAACGCGCCTGAAACATTGCGATCAAGGCCGCGGCGTCGTACTGTCCGGACTAAGTTCAAGCATTGAACGAATGAGGTGGATCATGGCAACGCCCACTCCGGCGGACAAGTTCTCCTTCGGTCTCTGGACCGTGGGCTGGCAGGGTCGCGACCCCTTCGGCGAGGCCACGAGGTCCGAGCTGGACGTGGTCGAGGCGGTGACCCGGCTGGCCGAGCTGGGCGCGTACGGCCTCACGTTCCACGACGACGACCTGTTCGGTTTCGCCGCGACGAACCGCGGCACGCAGATCGAGCGGCTGAAGAAGGCGCTGGCCGACACCGGGATGGTCATCCCGATGGTCACGACCAACCTGTTCAGCCACCCCGTCTTCAAGGACGGTGGCTTCACCAGCAACGACCGCTCGGTGCGCCGGTTCGCGCTGCAGAAGGTGCTGCGCAACATCGAGCTGGCCGCCGAACTGGGCGCCGAGACGTTCGTCCTCTGGGGCGGCCGCGAGGGCTCCGAGTACGACGTGGCCAAGGACGTGCGGGCGGCGCTCGACCGGTACCGCGAGTCGATGAACCTGCTCACGCAGTTCGTCACGGACCGGGGCTACAACCTGCGGTTCGCGCTCGAGCCCAAGCCGAACGAGCCGCGCGGCGACATCCTGCTGCCCACGGTCGGCCACGCGCTGGCGTTCATCTCCTCGCTCGACAAGCCCGAGCTGGTCGGCCTCAACCCCGAGGTCGGGCACGAGCAGATGGCCGGGCTCAACTTCGTGCACGGCATCGCGCAGGCGCTGTGGCACGACAAGCTCTTCCACATCGACCTCAACGGCCAGCGCAGCATCAAGTACGACCAGGACCTGGTGTTCGGCCACGGCGACCTGATGAACGCGTTCGCGCTGGTCGACCTGCTGGAGAGCGCCGGCTACGAGGGCCCGCGCCACTTCGACTACAAGCCGTCGCGCACCGAGGACTACACGGGCGTGTGGGACTCGGCCAAGGCGAACATGGCCACCTACCTGCTGCTCAAGGAGCGCGCGCTCGCGTTCCGCGCCGACCCCGAGGTGCAGGAGCAGCTGAAGATCGCGGGTGTCGCGGAGCTCGGGAAGCCGACGCTGAACGACGGCGAGTCCTACGACGAGCTGCTGGCCGACGACAGCTTCGACCCGGACAAGGCGGCCGAGCGCGGCTTCGGCTTCGTGCGCCTCAACCAGCTCGCGATCGAGCACCTCACCGGAGCGCGCTGACATGACGCTCGTCGCGGGCGTCGACTCCTCGACGCAGTCGTGCAAGGTCGTCGTCCGCGATGCGGAGACCGGCGAGCTCGTCCGGGAGGGTCGCGCCACTCACCCGGACGGCACCGAGGTGCACCCTTCGCACTGGTGGGAGGCGCTGCAGACCGCGCTGTCCGACGCCGGCGGTCTCGACGACGTCGAGGCGTTGAGCGTCGCGGGCCAGCAGCACGGCATGGTGTGCCTCGACGAGAACGGCGAGGTCGTGCGCGACGCGCTGCTGTGGAACGACACCCGTTCCGCGGCGGCGGCGGCCGACCTGACCGAGGAGGTCGGGGCGTCGGAGTGGGCGACGCGCATGGGCGTGGTGCCCGTGGCGTCGTTCACGATCACCAAGCTGCGCTGGCTGGCGCAGCACGAACAGGACAACGCCAAGCGCACCGCCGCCGTCTGCCTGCCGCACGACTGGCTGACGTGGCGGCTGCGCGGCACCGGCGAGCTGTCCGACCTGGTCACCGACCGGTCGGACGCGTCGGGCACCGGCTACTTCGACTCGGTGTCGAACGCCTACGTGCCCGACCTGCTGGCGCTGGCGCTGGGCCGTTCCGACGTGGTGCTCCCCCGCGTGCTCGGCCCGTCCGAGCACGTCGACGGACCGGTGCGCCTGGGTGCGGGTGCCGGGGACAACGCGGCGGCGATGCTCGGGGTGGGCGGCGGCGTGGTGATCTCGCTGGGCACGTCCGGCGTGGTGACCGCCACCGCCGACGTCCGGGCTGCCGACCCGTCGGGCATCGTGGCGGGCTTCGCCGACGCGACTGGGCGCTACCTGCCGCTGGCGTGCACGCTGAACGCCGCCCGCGTGCTGGACTCGACCGCCCGCATGCTGGGCGTCGACCTGGCCCGACTGAGCGAGCTGGCCCTGTCCGCGGCGCCCGGCGCCGAGGGCGTGGTGATGGTTCCGTACCTGGAAGGTGAACGGACCCCGAACCTGCCCGACGCCACAGGCGCTCTGCACGGCCTGACGCTCACCAACGCCACTCCTGCGAACATCGCGCGTGCGGCCATCGAGGGCATGTTGTGCGGTCAGGCCGTGGGCTTGGACGCACTGATCGCCCAAGGTGCGGACGTGAGCGGCGTACGGCTCGTAGGCGGTGCCGCGGTGTCACCGGCGGTGCGGGAGATCGCGCCGACGGTGTTCGGTGTACCCGTGACGGTGCCCGCGCCCGGCGAGTACGTGGCCGACGGTGCGGCACGGCAGGCAGCGTGGACGCTCACAGGCGGGGACACCCCGCCGGAGTGGAGCGGGGCCGCCAGCCAGAGGTACGAGGCGGACGAGGTGCCGGAGATCCGCGCACGGTACGCGGAGGCGTCGCAGAAGTACCTGAACCGATGATCACTCGGCGATACTGAGCGGGATGTCCACCGTCGACCACCTGCGCCAGGTCCGCCTCGGCAACCTGCGGACGGTCCTGCTCGCCCTGGTGGACCGCCCCGGCTCCCGGGCGGACCTGGCCGCCCGCACCGGCCTGACCAAGGCCACGCTGTCCAACCTGACCGAACCGCTGCTGGCGGCCGGCGTCCTCGTCGAGGACCCGGCCACCGGCGCGGGGATGGGCAGGCCGTCGAAGCCGTTGCGCTTCCACCCGGACGGGCCGGTCGCGGTCGGCGCGGAGATCAACGTGAGCCACCTCGCCGTCGAGACCCTGGGCCTCGACGGCGAAACCCTCAGCCGCCACCTCGTCCCCGCGGACATCCGCGGGTCGTCCCCGGACGAGGTGCTGGACCGGGTCGCGGAGCTGATCCGCGAGCACACCGGCGGCAGAAAGCTCCTCGGCGCCGGGCTGGCGGTTCCGGGCGTCGTGCACGACGGCGTCGTGGTCAGGGCCCCGAACCTGCCGGAACTGGTCGGCGCCCCCCTCGCCGCCCGTCTCGGCGAGCGCCTCGGTCTCGACGTCGAGCTCGACAACGAGGCCAACCTCGCCGCCCTCGCCCACCTGTGGCCCAAGCACCTGGCGGGCGAGGACTTCGTGCACGTGTCGGCGGACGTCGGCATCGGCGCGGGCGTCGTGCTCAACGGCGAGGTGTACCGGGGCGCCAGCGGGTTCGCCGGCGAGCTCGGGCACGTCGTCATCGAGCGCGACGGCGAGCTGTGCACCTGCGGCAGCAAGGGGTGCGTGGAGCGGTACGCGGGCCTGGACGTCATCCTGCGCGAGGCGGGCCGGCGCACGCTCGACTCGCTGCACGAGGCCCTCGAAGCAGGAGATGCCAGGGCCCACCGGGCGGTCACGCAGGCCGGGCAGGCGCTCGGCGTCGGGCTGGCCACGCTGATGAACCTCTTCGACGTGCCCACCGTCGTGCTCGGCGGCAGCTACGCCGTGCTGCACGAGCACCTCAGCGCCGCCATCCAGTCCGAGATGGACACGAGGGTGCTCGCGGGCGGCGAACGGCACACCACCCTCGTCGCCTCGCCGCTCGGCGAGTTCGCGGTGGTGCGGGGTGCGGCGGGCCTGGTCACCCGGCGCGCCGTGCAGCAGCCCGAACGCCTCTTCGCATAGCCGCACCGCCCACGGCCAGTGCGGCCACGCCGGCCACCAGCGAGAAGTACCCGCCGACGATCCCGTAGCCGGTGCCGGGACCACCCTTCGCCATCAGCACCACGGCCGCGCCGAGCACCACCCCCACGGCACCGGAGACCAGCGCCGCCACCCCGCGACGGCCGCGTCGCAACGCCAGCACGCCCAGCACGACACCGAGCACACCGAACGCGACGCCGACCAACGACCACACACGTCCCGAGGTCAGTTCATAAGCAAGTGTCATGCCGCAAAGCCTGGCCAACGGACACCCGGCCGTCGTCGTGCGAGCGCAGACACCGGCTACCGCGGGCGCAGTAGTGCGAAAGTCGTCCCAGCGCAGGATCTACCAGCGCGAACAGCGGTTTACAGTGCACGGGTGAACGCGCGGTGGCTGGACTGGGCGATCGCCGCCGGTGTGGCGGCGAGCCTCGTCGTGGCCGGTCATCCCGCCACACCGGCGGGCTACGTCTTCCTGGCGGCGAGCGGGCTCGTGCTCGCGAAGCGCCGCACGGCACCGATCGCCACGCTGGCCGCCACCGGAGTCCTCGCGCTGGCCTACCAGGCGACCGGGGCCGACGTGCCGGTCATCGCGTTCCTGTTCGCGGTCTACTCGACGATGAAGGCCGGCCACCGCGTCGTCACCCTCGCCGGTTCCGTGCTGATGCTGGCGAGCCTCCCGCTCGCCGCCCTCGTCTCACCGCGCGACCTCACGACGTACGAGGCGTTCGCGCAGACCCGGGACGTGCTCCAGATCGCCTGGCTCGTCGCCGCGGCGGCAGCCGGTGAGGCGCTGCGGCAGGCCGAACGCCGTGCCGACGAAGCCGAACGCACGCAGGAGGAGACCGCGCGGCGGCGGGCGAACGAGGAACGCCTGCACATCGCGCGCGAGCTGCACGACTCGCTCACCCACCAGATCTCCGTGATCAAGCTGCAGGCCGAGGTCGCGGTCCACCTCGCCCGGAAGCGCGGCGAGGAGGTGCCCGAAGCCCTGCTGGCCATCCGCGACGCCGGACGGGAGGCGTCCAAGGAGCTGCGGGCGACGCTGGAAGCCCTGCGGGACGACGACAAGAACCCGCCGCACGGCATCGACGACGTGGCACGGCTCGTCGAACGCGCCAGGGCGGCCGGTCTCGACGCCCGGCTCACCATCGAGGGCCGCCACGACGACGTCCCGGCGGCGGTCGAACGCACGGCCTACCGGATCGTGCAGGAGTCGCTGACGAACATCACCCGCCACGCCGCCGCCGCGACCGCCCGGATCAGCATCGACTACCGCCCGGACGCCCTGCTCGTCCGAGTCGACGACGACGGCAAGGCACCGCCCAAGTCCACGCACACGGGCGTAGGACTGCTCGGCATGCGCGAACGCGTCACGGCGCTGGGCGGCAGTCTGGAAGCCGCACCGCGCAGCGAAGGCGGGTTCACGGTGCGGGCCGAACTTCCCGTGGTGCAGCCGTGATCCGCGTCCTGATCGTCGACGACCAGCCGTTGATCCGCAGCGGGTTCCGCGCCCTGCTCGACGCGGAGGACGACATCGAGGTCGTGGCCGAGGCGACGAACGGCGAGCAGGCCGTGGCCCGGGCCGCGGCACACCTTCCGGACATCGTCCTGATGGACGTCCAGATGCCCGAGGTCGACGGCATCGAGGCCACCCGGCGCATCGCCGCCGATCCCGCGCTCGCCGGCACGCACGTCGTGATCCTCACCAACTACGGCCTCGACGAGTACGTCTTCCACGCCCTCAAGGCCGGCGCCGCGGGGTTCCTGGTGAAGGACGTGCAGCCGGAGGACTTCCTGCACGCCGTGCGGGTGGCGGCACGCGGTGACGCCCTGCTCGCCCCGTCGATCACGCGCAGGCTGATCGACCGGTACGTGAGCCAGCCGCCGCGGCCGGACGTCGTCCTCGGCCACCTCACCCACCGCGAGCGCGAGGCCGTCGTCCTGGCCGCCCGAGGCCTGTCGAACGACGAGATCGCGGCGAGCATGGTGATCAGCCCGCTCACCGCGAAGACCCACGTCAACCGCGCGATGACCAAGCTGCACGCCCGCGACCGCGCCCAGCTCGTGGTGATCGCCTACGAGTCGGGCCTGGTCGTGCCGCAGGCCTCCGACCGCGGGTAGGTCTCCGCGCAGATCCGCGCCTCGGCGTCCGCCGCGGACAGCGACCAGCGGATGATCCGCGCGTCGTTGGCACCGGACACGACCTCGTCGTCGCGGGTGAAGGCAACGGCTCGCACCGGCCCGGTGTGGCCCGTCAACGTCGTGGCCGCCTGCGTGGCGAGGTTCCACACCACGACGGCGTGGTCTTCTCCCCCGGACGCCAGCGCGTCGCCGGACGGGCTGAACGCCAGTGACACCACCGGCGCGGAGTGGCCGGTCAGCGTCATCAGCTCCGCGCCCGTCGCCACGTCCCACACCTTGACCGTCCGGTTCCCGCCCGCCGTGGCGAAACGCGTGCCGTCCGGGCTGACCGCCACCGTGCGCACGTCGCCCTGGCCGGTGCTGACGCGCCGTTCGAGCCGGTCGGCCGCCACGTCCCAGAGCACCGCGCCGCCCGCCGGGTCGGTGGAGACCAGCAGGCGGCCGTCTGGCGTGAACTCCAGCGCGCTCGCGATGAGCGGACCGCCGGAGAACGGCTGCTGCGCCAGATCCGGCAGGCGCCGGCGGAAGCGGCCCAGCGACGCCGTCACGATCGCGCGCCCGTCGGGCTGGAACGCGATGTCGGTCGCCGCGCCCGGCCCGCTGGAGGAGAACGAGCTCAACCGCTCCCGCTTCGCGACGTCCCAGACCGTGACGGTGTGGCCGCGGGTCAGCGCGGCGAGCCTGGTGCCGTCCGGGCTGAACGCCACCGACTCCACCCGGTCCGCATGACCGTCCAAAATGGCCAGTGCGGCGCCGTCGAGGTTCCACAGCCGCACGGTTCCGTCGTCACCGGCGGACGCCACGACGGTGCCGTGCACGGCGATGTCGTTGACGCCGTCGGCATGTCCGGTGAACGCGGGCACGGCGTCCTCCCGCACGGCGACGGTCCTGCCGAACCCTCCCGACACCAGCAGGGTGCCGCCACGGCCCAGCGCCAGCGCCCTCGACTCGGTGCGGCCGCGGTCGCGGTAGGAGGTGATCGGCCGGCCGGTGCGGACGTCCCAGACGGTGATCAGGCCGTCCTCGTCCGCGACCGCCATCCTGTCGCCGGCCTGCGCGGAGGCCTCCCACGCGGGCGGACCGCGTTGCGGCAGCCCGGACAGCAGCCTCCCGCTCAGGTCCCAGAACTCGACGCCGTCGCCGGGGGCGGCGGTGACGATCCTGCCCGAGTCGTCGAAGTGGACCGAGCCGACGCCGGACGACGGGATCTCCCCGATCCTCGTGCCGGTGGCGACGTCCCAGATCAGCGGGCGTTCCTCGCCGTTGGCCGTGACGAGCATCGACCCGTCCTCGTTGAACGCCAACGAGCTCACCTCGTGCACGTGGCCCGCGAACACCCGTTTCGACCTCGCGGCGACGTCCCACACCTCGACGTCCCCACCGGCGACGCCGACCGCGAACGAGCCGCCGCCGGGGTGGAACGCGAGCCCGGTGGTGAGGACGTCGAAGCGTTGCGAGAAAACGGGTTTCGCCGTCTGCAGGTCCCAGACCACGACATCGCCGGGACCACCGGCCAAGGTCGGCATGGTGGCGGTGGAGGCGAGGAACCGGTCGTCCGCGCTGAGCTCGACCTGCCGCGCGTGGCCGCCCGGGGTGAGCGCGGTGTGCTCGGACAGCACGAGCTTGCGGGAGCGGGTGCGCAGGTCCCACAGCGTCACGGTGCCGTCCCGGTCGGCCGTGCCGATGACGTCACCCCGGTGCGCCACGGTCACGTCCAGCACGGGCGGCCCGTCGACGTTGAGCTCGATGCGCCGCCGGGGTGCGGAGGCGGCGCTCAGCAACGCGCCGCGGGTGTCGTCGTCCGCGTGCGTGCGGAACGCGGTGAGCGCCAGCTGCCCGGCCAGATCCGGTGCGGTGTCGACGAGTCCGCGGGCCGACAGCGCGAGCCGGTGCGCCTGCTCGACCCGTTGCCCCAGCTGGGCGGCCCGCCACTGCCACCACGCGACACCGCCGCCACCACCGGCCAGCAGGAGCAGCACGCCCATGATGCTCACCAACCGGGTCAGCAAGCGGTTGCGGCGCTTCACGACCACCTGTTCGGCCTCGTCGTGCTCCCGGCTCGCGGTCAGGAACGCCTCCTCGGCCGCGTTCAGCTCGCCGGGGTGCTCCTGCGCCCACGCGGACGCGATGACCAGCTGCGCGCCCCGGTAGAGCGCGCCGTCGTCGCGGCCCAGCTCGGCCCACGTCTGCGCGGCCGCCGTGAGCCTGCGGTGCACGAGCAACGTCGAGCGGTCGTCGGACAGCCAGCGCTGCAGCCGCGGCCAGGCCCGGATCAGGGCTTCGTGGGCGATCTCGGCCGAGTCCTCGTCCAGCACGACCAAGCGGTCGGCGACGAGCCGGGCGAGCACGCCGTCGACCACGTCCGCGGCGGCGACGCCGTCCAGTTCGGCACGGCGGATCGGCCGCCGGGTGTCCTCGGTGCCGTCGCCGAACGCGGTGAGCCGCACCAGGATCCGGCGCATCGCCTGCCGTTCGGCGTCCCCCAGCTCGTCGTGCGCGCGTTCGGCGGTCTGGGCGATGGCGCCGCGCACCCCGCCACCGGCCCGGTACGCGGCGAGGGTCAGTTCGGTGCCGGACCGCCGCCACGTCTCGACCAGCGCGTGCGACAGCAACGGAAGCGCGCCCGGTCCGGCGTCGACGTCGGCGAGGACGGTGGCGAGCAGGCCGCCGGCGACGGACAGCCCGCTCATCGCGGCCGGGCGCAGCACGATGTCGCGGAGGTCCGCGGCCGACGGCGGCCCGACCAGCACGGTCGCCTCGTCCGCCAGCGCCTCGACCAGGCCGGGATGCCGGGTGACGTGGGCGAGGAAGTCGGCGCGGACGCCGAGTACGACCCGTGTGCGCCGATGGGGTCCTTGGGCGGCGTCCAGCAGCACGGCGAGGAACTGCGAGCGTTCATCTTCGTCGCCGCACAGGGTGAACAGCTCTTCGAGCTGGTCGACCACGAGCAGCACCCGCACGTCGTCCGGTCCGTTCGCCAGCTCGGTGCGGACCTCGACGTCGAACGCCTTCGGGTCCGCGCCGAGGTCCGGTCGTGTGCCGGTGAGCGAGGCCAGCGCGGTGGCCAGCGCTTCGAGCGGACGCGCCGTCGGCGTGAGGACGACCGGCCGCCAGGTCTCGTCCAGCCCGCCGACGACACCGGCCCTGAGCAGCGACGACTTGCCGCTGCCGGACGCGCCGAAGACCCCGACGACCGGGTGGCGGTCGATCCGGCGGGTGACGAGGTCGACGAGGTGGCCGCGGCCGAAGAACCACGGGTGGTCTTGCGGCTGGTACGCCACCAGGCCGCGGTACGGGCAGTCGGCCTTCCCTGCCCTGACCGGCACCGGAACCTCCGGGGCGTCGCCGCGCAGCATCGTCTCGTGCAGCCCGCGCAGCTCCGCACCCGGTTCGATGCCGAGGTCGCCGACGAGCCGTTCGCGCGCCGCGCGGAACACCTCCAGCGCCTCGGCCTGCCGGTTCGCGCCGTAGAGCGCGGTCATCAGCTTGGCGTGCACCGGTTCCCGGTAGGGGTGGGCCTCCGCCAGCTCGGCCAGCTCCCCGACCACCTCGGCGTGGCGGCCCAGTGCGAGGTCGGCGGTGACCCGTGCCTCGACGACCCGCAGCCGCGCCTCGTCGAGCCGCGCCCCGAACCGGCCGGGCAGGTCCGGGTAGGCGGGTCCGCGCCACAGGCCGAGCGCCTCGGCGAGCAGGTCCGACGCCGTGGCGTGGTCCCCGTCCGCGAGCGCGCGTTCGCCGTCGTTCGTCAGCCGGTCGAACCGGTCCGCGTCCAGCTCGCCGTCCCCGACCGCCAGCCGGTAACCGCTCGGCTCACGACTCATCCGCTCACCCAGGTCGAGAGCGCGCTTGAGCTGGTGGACGTGGAGCCGCACGTTGTCCTGGGCGGAGGCGGGCGGAACCTCCCACAGGACCTCGGTCAACCGCTGCGGCGAGACGGGGGTGTTCGCGTGCCGCAGCAGCATCGCCAGCACGATCCGCTGCTTGACCGACCGCAACGGCAGCTCTCGCCCGCCTGCCAGCACGGCGAGCGGGCCGAGCACGCGGAACTCCACACGTCCTCCCCAGGATCGGCGGAACGGTAACAACGACCAGGCGTTATACGCAGCCGATACGGAGAAATACGGTCCGTGGCCGAGCGTCGGGCCGTGCGCAAAATCCACGTCGTGCTGTCCCTGCGGAGCACGTTGCTGACCGACAAGATCCTGATGCGCCTGGCCGCCGCTCCCTGGGCGCTCCCCGGCACCCCCGCCGACGTGTCCGTCGTCGACGAGTCCGAGGCGATCGGACCGGGGACCGTGGCGGTGCTGTCGTCCCCCGCCGCCGTGGAGGGCCTCGTGCGGCTCGGCGTGACCGGGCTCGTGCTCGCCGACGACCCGGTGGAGGACGTCGTGCGCGCGGTCCACGACGTGCACCGGTTCGGCGGCTGGGTGTCGCCCCGGTTGGTGCCGGCGCTGCTGCCCGGTCCCCCGCCGGCGTCGCTGACCTCGCGCGAGCGCGAGACGTTGCGGCTGCTGGCCGACGGCTGGGAGAACGCCGAGATCGCCGCGGCCATGTTCATCACCGTGAGCGCGGTGAAGTACCACGTGTCGAACCTGCTGAGGAAGTTCGGCTGCCGCGACCGCACACAACTGGTCTCACGACTAGGGCGGCCGCTGTCCGCGCGTTCCTAGCGTGCACGGCATGAGAATCCTCGCTGCCGCCCTGATGTCGCTCTTCGTCCTGATAGGACTCGTGAGCCCGGCCCAGGCGGCCCTGCCGTCGTGGCCGAACGTCAAGTCCGGCGCCACCGGCGACACCGTCCGCAGCGCCCAGCACCTGCTGCGCCACCGCGGCTACGACATCAGCGCCGACGGCGAGTTCGGCCCGGCCACCGAGGCCGCGGTCAAGCGGTTCCAGAGCGCCAACGGCCTGTCCTCCGACGGCCAGATCGGCCCGAACACCTGGCCCAAGCTGATCGTCAGCGTCAAGCAGGGCAACAACAGCGAGGCCGTCAAGGCCGCCCAGGTGCAGCTCAACCGGTACGGCTACAACCTGTCGGTCGACGGCGACTTCGGCGGCGGCACGCACAGCGCCGCCGTCGCGTTCCAGAGCTCGAAGGGCCTGTCCGCCGACGGCGAGGTCGGCCCGAACACCTGGCAGACCCTGGTCGGCGGCTCCGGCTCCGGCGGCGGGGGCGGCACCTACAGCCTGCCGCTGTCGAAGGGCGCCCTGCCGCGCAGCGAGTACGACGACCCGCACCACGACTACCCGGCCATCGACCTGCCGGTGAACAACGTCCCCGCCTACGCCATGGTCACCGGCACCGCCTACCGCATCAACGAGCCCAGCGGCTGCGGCAACGGCCTGCGGATCGTGAAGAGCGGCGTCGACTACATCTACTGCCACTTCTCCAGCTGGTCCGTGTCGAACGGCACCGCGGTGACGGCCGGTCAGCGCGTCGGCACCACGGGCAACACCGGCAACTCGACCGGCCCGCACCTGCACATCGCGATCAAGATCAGCGGCACGTCGTACTGCCCGCAGAACTTCCTGCTCGCCCTCTACGACGGCCGCACGCCGCCCGCGCCGTCGTCGCTGCCGAGGACCGGCTGCTTCTACTGATCGGCGCCGTACAGCAGGCCGGTGGCTCGCGGCCACGTCTGGACGCGCCGGGAGGTCCGCCGTTCCGTGAGAGACCACACAGATCATCGGCGAAACACTTCGACCCCCTGCGCCGTTGTAGAGGGTGTCGGTGCGGTTCGTGTCCCCCGGGCCTCACCTCAAAGCCTTCGCGGAAGACCGTCCGGCTGGTGCCGCGTCGAGCCACTCGCCGAGAGGCGACCGCCGTGCCGACATCTCCACACTCGCCCTCAGACCGCCCATCTCCCCCCGATGGCCGGTCTGAGGGCGTCCTGAGGAACGTCTCCGGGCCGCACTCCCCCCAGCGGCCCGGAGACGTTCGCCGGACGCCCCCAGGCTGCCGTCCTCCCCCAGGCAGCATGGGGGCTTCCACTTCTCTTGACAGGTAACGGTTTCGCCGGCCGCCGACGGGGTGACAGACCGCACAGGCAGCGGGGAACACTGCGGGTCCTCCGGCCGTTGAACGAGGTGGTCGGTGTGGAACGAGTCCCCGGGCCCCAACACACATCGCCTTCGCGGAAGACCGTCCGGCTGGTACCGCGTCGAGCCACTCGCCGAGAGGCGACCGCCACACCGACCCCCGAAGCCACGCCCTCGAACTGTTCACCCCCAGGCGGTTCGAGGGCCTTCCTCCTTCCGGTGGAACCGGAAGCCGTTGCGCCGACAGGGTTCCACGCACGACAGCGGTGACCGACCACACAGATCACCGGGAAACACAACGGAACCCCGCGCCGTTGAACCAGACGGTCGGTGCGGAACGAGTCCCCGGGCCCCACCACAACGCCCTCGCGGAAGACCGTCCGGCTGGTACCGCGTCGAGCACCTCGCCGAGAGGCGACCGCCGCACCGGCCACCCCACACCTGCCCCCAGGCTGCCGCTCTCCCCCGTGCAGCGTGGGGGCTTCCCGCATCTCAGGCGACGCCCGCGGCGATCAGCTTCTTCCAGATCTCGCTCTGGTCGACGACCTCGACGCCGAGCTTCTCCGCCTTCGTCAGCTTGCTCGCGCCCACGCCCTCGCCGGTGATCAGCAGGTCGGTGGTCGCCGAGACCGAGGAGGCGGCGGTGGCGCCCGCTCGTTCGCACATCTTCTGGAACGCCGGGCGGGTGACCTTCTCGCCCGAGCGCGGGTCGCTGATGGAGCCGGTGATCACGACCGACTTGCCCTCCAGGGGCGCGCCGGCGACGACGACCGGGGGCAGGTCCTCCTCGCGGACCTCCAGCGAGACACCGCGCTCCCGCAGGCGGTCGATCTCCGGGCGCAGGCGGGCCAGGTGGGCGTTCAGGGACTCCGCCACCTTCTGGCCGATGTCCTCGACGGCCACGAGCTTCTCCACACCCGCGTCGGCGACCTCCTCCAGGGAGCCGAAGCCCGCGCGGCACAGGCGGGCCGCGGTGCCCTCGGAGGCCATCGGGATCGACAGGCCGATCAGCGCGCGGCGCAGGCCCACGGAACGGCTGCGGTCGATCGACTCGATCATGCGGGTCGCGGAGACCTCGCCGACGCGGTCGAACTCCAGCAGGCGTTCCTTGGTGAGGGTGTAGAAGTCCGACGGGTTGACCAGGTCGCCGGTCTCGGCGAGGCGCTCGATCCACACCTGGCCGATGGCGTCGATGTCGGCGGCCGCGCGGGAGGACCAGTGGATCAGGCGGCGCACGGTCTGGGCCGGGCAGACGGAGTTGGTGCAGAACAGCTCGCGGCTGTTGCCCTGCTCCGTCAACGGTTGCGCGCACGACGGGCACGACGAGGGCGGCACGATCTCGCGTTCGTCGCCGGTGCGCTTCGACTCGTCGAGCACGCCCGCCACGAACGGGATCACGTCGCCCGCGCGGCGCACGAGCACGGTGTCGCCGATCTTGATGCCCCTCGACCGGATGACCTCCTGGTTGGCCAGGGTCGCCCGCGTGACGGTGGTGCCGCCCACGAACACCGGCTCCAGCCAGGCGACCGGGGCGATCTTGCCGGTCTTGCCGACGTCCCACCTCACGTCCAGCAGGACCGTCGTCTTCTCCTCGGCCGCGAACTTGTAGGCGATGGCGCCGCGCGGCGAGGACGAGCGGGTGCCCGCGGCGGCGAACGCGTCGCGGTCGGCCAGGCGCAGCACCGCGCCGTCGAGGTCGTAGTCGAGCGAGTTGCGGGCCGTCTCGATCCCGCCGATCAGCTCCTGCGCCTGCGCCGCGCTGGCGCAGTGCCGCATCTCGGCCACGCTGAAGCCGAGCTTGCGCAGGCCCGCGTCGAGGTCGGAGTCGGCGCTCTCCGGCTCGGTCGTGAGGTCGAACGCGAAGAACTGCATGCGCCGGCCCTCGACGGCCTTCGGGTCCTTGGCGCGCAACGTGCCGGCGGCGGCGTTGCGCGGGTTGATCAACGGCTTGTCCGGGTGGACCTTGTTGTACTCGTCGAACGTCGAGCGCAGCATCACGCACTCGCCGCGCACCTCGACGCGGCCGGGAGCGTCCACTTTGTCCGGCACGCCGTCGCACAACGCGCGCGTCAGGAACGTGACGTCGTCGCCCGTCGTGCCGTCGCCGCGCGTCACGGCCCGCGCCAGGCGGCCGTTCTCGTACACCAGCGCCAGCGACAGGCCGTCGAGCTTCGGCATGACGACCACGGGCTGGCCGGGGAACCGGGCGAAGAACGACTCGACCTGCTCCGGCTTGTTCGCCTTCTCCAGCGACAGCATCGGCCGCGAGTGCCGCACGGGCGCGTGCAGCACCGATGGCGCGCCCACGTGGTCGAGCGGGTTGTCCTCCGGCGCCAGCTCCGGGTGCTCCGCGACCAGCCCGCGGAACTCGTCCTCGACCGCGTCGTACTCGGCGTCCGCCACGAGCGGCTCGCCCTGGTAGTACGCGTCGCGCAGCTCGACGATCCGCGCGGCGAGCTCCTGAATCCGGTCCCCGGCAGCACTCATGGAAGGGACGGTACCCGGCACCCCTGACAATTTTCGTGCAGTCGCGATCGAGCGTCGCTCAAGCCGCGGTGTGCCGCACGAGCGCGTCGATGAAGACGGGCCACACCGGACGCGGCACGTCGTGGCCGGCGGCCTCCAGGACGAGCAGCGACGCACCGGGCACCGCGTCCCGCACAGCCTCGCCGTGTGCCAAGGGGTAGACGGGATCCAACGATCCATGCACCACCAGAACCGGTGCCGTCAAATCACCGAAACCGCCGCCGGGACCGTCGAACTCGATGAGGAAGTGGTTGGTCATCGCCGACTGGATGTTCACCGTTCGCGCCACGTCCTCCACGGCCAGCCGGCGCACCGCGTCCTCGTCGAAGTAGGGCGATGAGCCGGCGTACGCGCGCAGCACCGTCACGATGTTCTCCACTTCGGACGGTGACCGCACCGACGACGCCGCCAGGAACCCGGGAGACATCGGCGGCAACGAAGGATCACCCGTTGTGGTGCACACGAACGTCAGCGACGCCACCCGATCGGGGTGGTCGACGCCGAGCCCCAGCGCGACCGCGCCGCTCATCGACCGCCCGACCACGTGTGCCCGCGCCACGCCCAGCCCGTCCAGGACACCCACGGCGTCGAGGACAAGGTCCGACAGCGAGTACCCCGGCTCCCCCGGCGGGTAGCTGGTCGACAACCCCGTGTCACGGTTGTCGTAACGGATGACGAACCGCCCGCGCGCCGCGATCGCCTCGCACAGTTCCTCCTCCCACCACAACATGGACGCGCACGCGCCGTGGATCAGCAACACCGCCGGGTCGGAAGGTTCCCCGAACGTCTGAACGCACAACTCCACTCCGTTGACCCGCATCACCGCACCGCCGGTCCGTCACGCAGCACGCCCCGCACGTGGTCGAGCGACAGCGACGCGGGATCGAACGCGGTCAGTCCCCACGTCGCCCCAGCCGCGACGTACGGCGCGACATCGGCCCCTGGCTCGACCTCGCACACGTAGTCGAACGGCCCGTCACCCGACCGCAGCGCCTCCACTTGCCCCACCGCGTCGGCGAACTGCCCCGCGGACGACAGGTTCACCGGGAAGAACCCGTCCAGCCGGGCCGCACGGCGCATCGGCCGCGCGTTGCCGGGAAACCCGGCCGCCCACACCGGCACACCAGGCCGTTGCACGGGACGAGGAAGGAACGTCACACCGTCCACTGTGTAGTGCTCGCCGCGGAACCGCACCACCTCACCCGACCACGCCGCCCGCAGGACCTCCAGCGACTCGTCGAGCATCCGCCCGCGCACACGGTCGTCGCACTCCTCCCCGAACCGCGAGAACTCCCCCGCGAACCGGTCGCTGCCGAGCCCCACCCCGAGCACGAGCCGCCCACCGCCGAGCACGTCCAGCGACGCCGTCTCACGGGCGAGCTTCGCGGGCCGGCGCCGCGTGACCGCCGAGACCATCGGCCCGAACCGCAGCCGTTCGGTGGCCGTCGCGACGGCGGCCAGCGTGATCCACGGATCGGCCACGTGCGTCACCGGCGCACGCCACCGCACGTGGTCCCAGACGAACACCCCGTCCCAGCCCACCTCCTCCGCCTCCGCGGCGAGCCGGGCGACCACCAGCGGGTCGGCGAGGCAGTCGAAGAGCGGCAACCAGAGCGCACATTTCATGCCGGCAACGCTAGGAATCACAGAGCATTAACAAAAGCGATAGATTCTGCTCAACTAAACAAGGCACACTTATGTTCGTGCTGGACCTCCGCCACCTCGCCACCCTCGATGCCGTGGCCACCGAGGGCACGTTCGGCCGCGCCGCCGACCTCCTCGGCTACACGCAGTCGGCCGTGAGCCAGCAGATCGCCGCACTGGAACGAGCCGTCGGCGGCACCGTCTTCGACCGCCCCGGCGGTCCAAAACCCGTCCGCCTCACCCCACTCGGCGAGGTGCTCCTGACCCACGCCCGCGACCTGCTGGCCCGCGCCGCCGCCACCGACGACGCCGTGGAACGGTTCAAGGCCGGCGAGGGCCGCGTGGACATCGGCACGTTCCAGAGCGTCACGAACGTCATCCTGCCGACCGTCGTGCGCCGGCTGCTGGACGAACAGCCCGCCGCCGACATCCGCCTGTTCGAGGAGGAGACCGACCACCCCAGCACCGAGGGCCTGGACCTGGTGTTCTTCGACGGCAAGCTGCCCGGCGACGTGGAACAGACCAAGATCCTCGACGACCCGTACGTCCTCGTCGCCCGCAAGGGCCAGTTCCCCACCGGCCCGGTGCCGCTAGAAGCACTCGACAGCGCCGCGATGGTCGCCCAGCCGGCGATCTGCGACCAGGCACGCGTAGAACGCGTCTACGCCGAGGCGGGCGTGCGACCGCTGATCGTGTTCCGCACAGCCGACAACCGCGGCGTGATCTCGATGGTGCGCGCCGGCATGGGCCTCGCCGTGATGCCCACGCTGGCTTTGGACCTCCAGCCCGACGACGTGCTGTGCACACACGAGCTCTCGCCTGCGCTGGCGCCACGCGAGATCTACCTGGCGTGGCAAGCGAACCGAACGCTTTCTCCGCTCGCCGCGCGCGTCATCGAACTGACTCGGGAGGCCGTGCGGGATCCCCAGAGGCCCGGCCGATCCCATGACATGCTCGGATCGTGAGCGAAGGGATTTGGGGGTCGTGACAGTGCCGACGGAGTTCCCGCAGTGGCCCGATCTCATCGCCGAGATGTGCCTGCTTCGACGCCGTGTGAACGAGGTGGACGCAGACTACGAGTGGACGGTTCCGCACGCCCCGGCCACTCCCGAACAGTTGGACGCCGCGGAGCGCAGACTCGGCTTCCCGCTCGACCCGCAGCATCGCGCGTTCCTCGGCTCCGGCGACGGCTGGCCAGGCTTCTACCTGGACAACACCCTTTTGAGCGCGGAGCAGATCGGCGAGGGCTTCGCGTGGGACGCCCTCACCGAAGCGTTGGACGCGTTCTACGGCGAGCTGGGCGATCCTTCTGCGGTGCCGCCGAAGGAGGAGATCTACCCGATCACGTTCGACCAGGGCGGCGGCAGCATCTTCGCGATCTGGACTCAGGGACCAATCGTGAACGGCGGACACCCGGTGCTGTGGCTGCCGTGGCCGGATACGGAACCGTACGACAACTTCTTCGACTTCTACCGCATGGTGTACCAGGAGTACCTGGCCGAACTGCCCAGCTGAAGTGCGGGGCCGCCTTCACTGAAGCCTCGGTCCAGCAGCACTCGGTGGCGCCGGGCACCCGCTCATCGGCGAAGGTGCGCTCTGGCAACGCGATCAGCGGCCTAAGCGGATGTTTGAACCTACTCGGTGACTTAGTCGATCTTGCTGTCGTGAAATCGAGGATGACAATTTGTTTATTCGTACTCGACCGGGTGCTCAGTGCAGTACCGCGAACGCGGCGGCTCGGACTTGTTCATCCTCGGTGAAGGCGCGCCATCCTCCGGAGGAGGTGATCCGCTGCGGGTTGTCGATGATGGCTTGAGCTGTCGAACGGATGCGATCGTCGGTCACGCCGATGTCGAGCAGGTGGTGCAGGGCGACGGTGCGGACAGGTAGACCGTTGCCCTGCGCGAGAGGTTGTGCAAGCTCGACGAGAACGTCTACGGCGTCGGTTGGGTCGCCGGTGACTTGCCACAGGGAGTGAGCGGCCTCGGCCCGTGTCCATTCGTCGCTGGAGCGGGTCAATGCACGTAGAGCGTCGGCGCACAAGGCTGCGTCAGGGCCGAGGTCACCGACCAACGCGATGGTGGTGGGCCAGAGCTCGGGCCGGCTCAACTGGTGGGTCAACGCGGTGAGGCCGAGATCGGGGTCGGCGCCGGTGCGCCACAGTGCCCACGCCACAGTGGGCGTGTCCACGTCACCAAGCAGGGTCCGCGCGGCGTCCGCGGCCGCGGGGCCGAGGCACCCCATCGCTTTCGCGGCCAGAGCCCGGAGCTTCTCGTCGGCTGCCGCGTCCACGACGGCCGGTAGAGCGGAGACAGCGTCCAGGCCCCAGGCTTCGACCACATGGCAGAGGTTTCGGGCGAGGTCCCGTCGAGTGGCGAGCGGGCCGAGGAGAACGTCAGCGTGGTGGCGTAGCGGAATCAGCACCTCGCAGATGGCCGGTTGACCCAGCATCAGCACGTCCCGTGTGAAATAGCCGCGCGTTGTGCTGAAACCCAGTCGGTCACCGGACAGCCGGTCCACCAATCCGGGCAGGCAGCCCGGGTTGGTCTGCCGGGCCAGCGCCCACACCGCCGCATCGCCGACAGTGGTCCTCGTGCGGGACACCCGTGGCGCGGAGTCTGCGGTGAGGGTGATCAGCTGATCAGCGTGCTCGGCTGCGTCCGTGCCGAGGCACGCCAGCAAGGCCGCCGCGCGGTAGCGGACCTCGGGCGCGTCATCGCCGAGACTTCCGGTCAGCAACGGCAGGAAGCCGCCGGTGGCGGTGCGCCACCGGGAGAGCACCTGCTGGGCCTGTCCGAGGGCGGCCGCGCGTCCTTGAGGGTTGCTGTCGCGGGCTGCCCCGATGGCGAAACCGGTGGCGGCGACCGGATCTTCAAGAAGCAGGTCACCGGTCGTGCGCACGATCGTGGCCGGTGTGCCACCGATCCACGCGGAGTCCTGCGACAGTGCGGCGCCGGGGTCCAGCACCGCCCGCACCAGCAAGTCGACCCGGCGTGTCGCGACGGTCTTGTCGGACTCGGCCAATGCGTGCACGGCGGCAAGGCACAACTGGAGATCGTCGTCGTTCAGCAACCCGACCAGTTCGGCGCGCAGCGTCTCATCCGACGTCCAGGTGCACACCGCACCCAAGGCGAGCACCAGGTCGATCTGAGTGACGCGGTCGGTCTCCACCGCCCACCGTTCGCGCAGCGCCACTACCGAGTCCGGATGCCGGATGCCATCTGCGACAAGCAAGGTCGCTTGACGACGAACGAGTGAGTCCGGGTCGTCCAGCAACGCCAGCAATTGAGGCCTGGCGGTCTCCAGCGCGGGGAACCACCCGTGATCCACGAACTCGCTGGACACGGTGACAGCTGTGCGAGCCAGTCGGCCGATCAAGTCGACCACCTCGTGCCGATCGTGCACAGCACTGTCCGAGGCGAGATCCGTCAGCATTGGCAACGCCGCCGACGCGGCGGAACAGACCCAGCCACCTTGGTGGTAGAGCTTGTTGAACAGGTCGGCGAACGCATCGCAGGCGCTGTCGGCGTCGGGGTCCGCGCACGCACGCAGCAGGTTCGGGATGTCTGAGGCGTCCCCATAGTTGTGTGTCAGATCAGACCAGACGATGTCCCCCATTGCGAGAACTCTAGTCAAGAAGAGTTCGCGAGAGGCAGGACCTCGCGCACGGCGACCGCACAGGGCTGTGGCTTGTCGGGCGTTCGTCGTGACCGCGATCAAGCAACGCGGTCAGCGGCGTGAGCGGATAAGGCCTTTGAGGTATCCAGCCCGGCATTGACACCTGCGGAGGAGGGAAAGCGGCGCAGTGTCCCTCAGCTGGTGGCGAGCAGCTGTTCCATGTCTTCGACGGGAAGGGCGGGGTTGCCGGCGGCGCCTTCGCGCAACAGGGGGTCGGGGTCGGACAGGAGTTGCTGAACGCGGTCGTGGGAGAGGTTGGGGTTGCCGGCGGCAGCGCGGCGCACGTTGGCAACCGGGTCGGCCACCAGTCTGAGCGCGAGCTCGGGCGGCAGATCAGGACGAGAGGCGATCGCCTCCCGGTCCCGGGAACTGCCATTGGCCGCGTGGTCAAGTACGGCCTCGGCGGGCAGCCGAGGGTGACGGAGCAGGTCCCGGCGGCTGTGGCCGTGCCAGCGTTCCAGCAGGTCGACCAGCGCTGTTGAAGGGACGTCGGAGTAGCGTTCGCAGATCAGCAGCCGGGTGACGAAGTCCGGGTCTTCGGCGAGGCGGCGGATGGCGTCTTGTGGCAAGTCGGGAGACAAGGCCACGGTGCGGCGGAACGCGGGGTTGGGGTGGTCGAGGTAGGAGAGTCGTTCGTCCAAGCCTGCGTGACCGGGAAGTAGCGAAGCTGCCGTGGGAAGGGGCTCGTCGTCCTCACTGGCCGCGATCAAGCGTCGACGCAGACCATCAGGCAGTTCGACACGACGCAGCAGTTCCCGGTGGACTTCAGGATCCTCGGTGGCGACGAGCTCTTCGAGAATCGGCAAGGGAAGACAGCGATTGCCCGCGAGCGCAGCGCCCAGGTCGGCGTTGTCCAGAAACGCCCGCATCTGCTCGGTCGGGAGGCTGGGATTGCGGGCGAGCGCTTCGTGCATGTCCGGCAATGCCAGCAGGCGCGCCAGCAGCGATGGGGTCAGTTCAATCAACTCGACTGCTTTTTGCCGGTAGTACGCCGAGTCTTGCTGGAAGACCGTGGCCAACTCCGCTGAGACCATGGCTTCCGGTGGGTGAACGGCCGCCGTCATCAGGGCAGCCTGGCGCACCGCGCGATCGGTATCACCCATGAGCTGCTGGAGCACTGCGGGTGACAGGTCGCGCAGAGCGGCGCAGCGGCGGACCTCCGGATCGGCGTCGCCGGCCAGCACGGCGCGGACATCCTGCGGGGCATGGCGGTTCCTTGCCACGGCTGCCCGCACCGATGGCATCGCATCCGCAGCCAAGCGGCGGTAGACCGCGACGGGCAGGCATGCCGCTGTGACCGGGCGGGCACGCGGAAGGTCGACCCAGGAACCAGGCCAGGCTGCGACCTCGACCCGCACGATCGTTTCCATGTCCCTGCCCAGCGCACACCGGATCTCCTCAGGTGTGGACGGGTGGGCGGCCAAGCGCCGCCGAAGCTCGGTTTCCGGGTGTCCCGCCAGTACCTCTGCCACCTCCGGTGGGACGTGTGCACGGCCAAGCAGCGCGCATGACAAGGCGAAGGAATCATTGCGCTGGTGGACGGCCAATCGCAGCAGCACTGACAGGGGCGCTGCTGGATTGGCGGCCAAGCCGCACAACACCGCCGGATTCGGGCCCTGCTTGTTCACGCGCCCTATCCTTCCGGACCCACAGGACCAGCGCGATCTATTTCCTGCGAGGCGCGCTAATGGACTGCTCACTTGGTGTCCGCCAGACCTCGTCACCGCTCATCGGCATGAGCGTGCTCAGTCAACACGATCAGCGGCACGAGCGGACGTTCGTGTCGCCGGTTCGACGGGCGAGGACCTTTGGCTCGTGATCATCACCTGGATCGAAGTGGCTTCGAATGCCGCGGGACCCCAAGCCTCCCGAGCCAGGTTGCTCCCACCGGATACGAAACAATCCTGTCCACGCCGGCCAGGCAGGCTGCGAGACTACAAGGCGAACCCAGCAACACTTTGCGCTCACAGGGATGACAGTGGACAAATTGATCGAAACCGCTGAGGTGCTGGCGACGACCGGGAACTTCGCCGTGGTTCAGCTGCCCGGCAGGAACTTTCCTGCTGCGGCGATCCAGGGAGATTCCTTGAGCATGCTCCGAGACACGGTCAAGGAGCTTTCCGAGTGCATCGCCGGTGGCGATCTCGACGAGGCCAGGTATCCGCTCGCGGAGATCGAGTCCGTCATTTCGGCGATGATGTCCACGTACGAGGACGCTGCCCGGGTATGTGGATTCACACTGCCTTACGCGACCTAAGGCCTGTCCTCAAAGCTGATTGCTCTGACGTGGTTTGATCTTGTGTCGTGGTGTGCGGGCATGAGCTGACTGACGAGCAGTGGCAGCTATTGTTGCCGGTCTCGGGCTCGAAAGGGCGTCCTCGGGTGGATGACCGGCGTGTGATCAACGGGATGCTGTTCAAGGCCAAGACCGGGGTCGTGGCGTGATCTGCCGGAGCGGTGTGGGCCGTGGAAGACGGTCTACAACCGGTTCTGGTGCTGGTCGCGCAACGGCACCCTGACCATGTTGGTGACGAAGGTGCGAGTGATCGCGGAGGCGATCGACGAGCTGGACCGGGAGGTCTCGGTCGATTCCAGCATCGTGCGCGCTCATCAGCATGCGGCCGGTGGCCGCCGCCGCACAGCCGCACACAGGGGGCGAGCGGGTCGCGTGGCGGGCAGACCGAACCAGATGATCATGCTGTCGGCAGGTCTCGTGGCGGCCCTTCCACTGAGATCCACCTTGCCTGCGACGGCCACGGCTGCCCACTCGCAACCGTCTTGACCGGTGAAAACACCACGACTGCACCATGTTCGACACCGTGCTGGCGGGCGTGTGGTTCCCGTTCGCGCGGCCCGGCGGACTCGCCACACGCCCGGCGCGGGTGATTGCGGACAAGGGCTACTCCAGCAAGTCCATTGGCGCTCACCTGCGCCGCCGCGGCATTTCGGCCACCATCCCCGAACGCCGCGACCAACACGCCAACCGCGTCCGCCGCGGCCGGACCGGAGTTCGTCCACCCGCGTTCGATCCTGTGACCTACAAGCGCCGCAACGTCGTTGAACGCCGCTTCAACCGGCTCAAACAGTTCCGTGCGATCGCGACCCGCTACGACAAGACTGCCCTGTCCTACCAAGCCATGATCGACCTGGCCACCCTCACCCTCTGGCTTTCAGAACGGGCCCTGGCGCGTCAGCCGTTCGGCGTCCTCGGCGGTGATCGGCAGCAGGTGCCCGCGCTTGTGCTGGTCCCGGACGTCCTGGTAGGTCCAGGTCGTCCGCCAGCCCTCCGGCGTGCAGGACTCCTCCTGGTCCAGACCGGTCGGGCTCTTCCAGGTCCGGATGACCTCGCGGGCGGCGTCCACCGAGGACTCGCCTTCGGAGAGCCAGGCCCAGTACCGGTACTCGGGTTCCACCAGAACCTCATCTCGTGTGTGGGAGGACGTGCCCCCGGCCGCGGGGCCGGAGGCACGTCCAGTGTGACGGGCGGTCAGACGCCCTTCTCGTCGATCAGGATCGCCCCGACCGGTCGGGGCACGTCGGCCCAGAGCTGCTTGCGCCTCGCGTCCAGCTTCTCGTAATCCTCCTTGAGCGACACGAGCTTGTCCGCCTTCTGCTACGGCGTCAGCGACGGGTCGTTCTCGACCACGGTCTGCGCCGCGCGATTCGACCGGCGGGACTCGTAGTTCGGGGTCTCGAGCGACTTGGCGATAACACCCTCCGGGGTGTGGAACTGAACCTCGAACAGCACCCCGTCCGGGCCCTTGTACGTGACGTTGATGCCGGGGTAGCCCGCAGTAGCGCCGCCGGCATCCATGTTGCGCTTCCAGAAGTTCTTCAGCTTCACCAGCTCGAAGCGCTTCTCCAGCTCGATCATCGCAATCAACGCCTTGGTGGCGTAGTCCTTGGTCTCGTACACCAGCGTGTACCGCACCGAGTCGTTCATCTCGGGCGCGACCTGGGCGATGGTCTTGCGCGGGTCACCCGGCCTGCCCGGCTGCAGCTCCTCGAAGAGCTTGCGCTTGTAGGACTCGGGAGACTTGGTCTCCTTGCCCTCGCCCATGCGCATGCCGCCGGTCCGGTCGCGGACCTCCAGCACGCCGTCGGTGATCTCCTGGTACGACCGGCACCGGCGCGGCAGCAGGCGCCAATTCGTTCCGCTATGTCGTTGGCTACACGCTCAAGGGCGGTCTGACGCTGTTCGACTACCGCTACTACAACTCCTCGTGGGGCCACTTCACCGCCCCGGACCCGATCGGCGCCTGCACCCAGTCGGAGTTCGAGAGCGACCTCAGTGTCATCTCCAGCTTCGCGGGGATCGGCACGGCGATCGGCGCTGGAGGCGGTGTCCTCGGTTGCGTCCTCGGCCCGGTCGGCTGCGCCACCGGTGCCGGCGTCGGGGCGGGAGTCGGTGCCGGGCTCGGTGCGGTCGCCGGA
>NZ_DASVFL010000112.1:0-78147 GCF_036380075.1 Lentzea sp.
ACGACTCGAAGCCCACGCCGGGCGGTTTCCGCTGTGTCACGGGGAGAACCTCCTGACCGCGGAGCGCATCGCCTCCGCGAACGCGGGGCTGCCCTTGTGGCCGCTGTCGTCCACGAGGGTCAGTTCGGCGTCCGGCCACGCCTTGGCGAGCGCGTACGCCGTGTCGGCCGGGCAGCTCAGGTCGCGCCGGCCGTGGACCAGCACCGCGGGAATGCCCGCGAGCTTGTCGGCGTGTGCCACCAGGTTGTCGACGAAGCCGCCGTTCGCGTAGTAGTGCGCGATGATCCGCACGAGCGCGATCACGTCGTCGGACGCGCGACCGGCGAACACGTCCGGCTGGCCGTAGTCCTCCAACGACAGCACGGTGTCCTCCCACCGCACCCACTCCAGCGCCGCCGCCTCGCGCACCTCGCGGTCCGGGTTCTCCATCAGGTCCGCGTAGGCCCGCACCACGTCCGGCGCGTCGCCCACGTGTGCGCTGAAGCGGGCCCACGCCTCCGGGAAGAACCGGGAGACGCCCCGGTAGAGCCAGTCCAGCTCGCGGGCGGACGAGAGGGTGATCGAGGCGAGGATCATCTCGGAGACGCGCTCCGGGTGGCGTTGCGCGTAGGCGATCCCGAGCGTCGAGCCCCAGGAACCGCCGTACACCAGCCACTTCTCGATGCCGAGGTGCTCGCGGAGCCGCTCGGCGTCGGCGATGAGGTGGTCGGTCGTGTTCACGCCCATGTCGGCCGACGGGTCGCTCGCGTGCGGCGTGCTGAGGCCGCAGCCGCGCTGGTGGAAGATCACCAGCCGGAACTTCGCCGCGTCCAGCGCCCTGCGGGCGCCCTTCGACGGCGAACCGGGGCCGCCGTGCAGGAACACGGCCGGCTTGCCGTCCGGGTTGCCGACGACCTCCCAGTAGACCTGGTTGCCGTCGCCGACGTCGAGCATGCCGTGTTCGTTGGGCTCCACGACCTTCAGCGTACCGACCCGGACGTCACGTACCGGGCGTCCGAGCCGGTTCCCACTCGACACCCTTCGCCCGGGACGCGGCGAGCGCCCACAGCGCCACCAGGACACCGGCGCCGCCGCTGAGCAGGAACGTCAGCGACGGCCCCACGGCGTCGAGCAGCAGGCTTCCGCCGATGTACGACACCGCCGCCGCCACACCGATCCCGCCGTAGAAGTTGCCGAACACCCTGCCCGTGCGGTCGGCGGGCACGAGTCGCTGGACCAACGTGCTGTGCGCGACGTCCATCGCCGCGATCCCCAGTCCCCGCACGGCTTGCAGCGCGAACGCCGACGCGACGCCCCACGCCAGGCCGGTGAGCATGTTGCCGGCACTGCTGATCACGAACCCGGTGACGAGCAGCGCCACCATGCTCCACCGCGCCGATCCCCTGGACAGCAGCGCGTACCCGAGCAGCAGCCCGATCCCGACCGCGCCGAGCACCACGCCGGCAGCGCTCTCGGACCGGCCGAACGACACCATCGTCAGCTGGAGCACCGCGACGTCGTCGATCGCCGTGCACGCCACGACACCGCAGAAGCCCAGGAACACGATCCGCAGCGCGCGGTTGTGCCAGATCTCCCCCAGCCCGGCCCTGGCGTCGGCGAGCACGCCCGTGCCCGGCTCCGACGGCACGACCAGCCTCGGCAGCCGCAGCAACAGCACCGCGGACAACAGGAACGAGACCGCGTCCACGAGCAGGACGCCCCGCGTGTCCAGGAACGTCAGCAGCACCGCCGCGAGGAACGGTCCGATGACGTCGGCGCTGTTGGACCCGAGTCCGAGCGCGGTGTTGGCCTGCGCGAGGTCCTTCCCGTCCACGAGGCTCGGGACGGCGGCCCGCGAGGCGGGGACGAAGACCTGGCCGAGCACGGCCCGCAGCCCGACGAGCACGAGCAGGACCGGCAGCGGCGGCAGGGTGACCGCGATGACCGCGAGCAGCACGCCCTGCGCGACCTCGCACACGATCATGACGGTGCGCCGGTCGAACCGGTCGCTGACGACACCCGTCAGCGGGCTGAGCAACGCCGGCGCGAAGTCGCCCACCAGCAGCAGCGCGGCCACCGCGACGGCCTTCCCGAGGATCGACTGCACGTGGACCATCAGTGTCACGAGGCTGAGGGCGTCGCCGACAACGGAAACGACCCGTGCGGTGCTGAGCACGCGCAACGGGCCGTTCTCCTTCAGAAGCGTCAGCACATGGCTTACTTTGCCAAGGCCTGGTCCAGCTGGTCAGCCAATTTGTTCATGATCGCGGCGTAGGAGGAGTAGCTGAGCGGCGCGACGGCGTTCCACTCGACGAACCGGTTCGCCTGCACGGAGGGCAGCGCCTGGAAGACCGGGTGGCCCTCCTTCATCTTCTCCGGGCCGAGCACGTGCTGGCGGGTGTCCCACATGATCACGTGTTCCTTGTACGTGCCGGAGTTCTCCCACGACAGCGACTGGAAGTAGCCGCCGCCCTCGCTGTCGGGCTTGTCCGGCGTGAGCAGCGGCAGGCCGAGCTCCTTGACGTACCAGTCGAGGTCGGGGTTGCGCGCGGGGACGGCGACGTAGAAGAGCTTGGGGTCGCCGGCGACGACCTGGATCTTCTGGTTCGCGTCGGTCATCTTCCTGCCGATCGCCTTGAGGCGGTCCGCGGCCTTGGTGAACGCCTCCTCGTCGGCCTTCACCTTCGCCGAGTCGACGTCACCACCCAGGGACCTGGCGAGCTCCTTGTAGCGCTTGACGCCCTCGGGCAGCTGGATCTTCGACTGTCCGATGCCGACGGTCGGGGCGATCTTGGCGACCTTCTCCTCGAACTCGGCGGTGAGGTGCCAGAGCCCGGAGACCTCCGGGTAGTAGCCGGCGACCACGAGGTCGGCGTCGAGCGCCGCGAACTTCTCGAAGTCGATCTCGCCGTAGCCGGGGCCGGTGATGTCGGTGACCTGGCTCGGGTCGGTGCTGCCCGCCTCGGGGTCGGTCGTGCCGTCAGCGCGCTTGAGCGGGCCGAACGTGCCGACGACGTTGACGCCGAAGTCCTTCAGCGCCCCCGCGGCGGACACCTGCGCGACGACGCGCTTGGGCCGCTCCGGTGCGGTGACCTCCTTGCCCCGGTCGTCCTTGAAGGACCACTGACCGGATCCCTGCTGCTGCTCCGCGGGAGCGTTCCCACCGCACCCGGCGACCAAGCCGAGCAGCAGAACCGCGGCGACTGTCCTGCGCATCTGTCCACCTCCTGAGTTTAGGCTTGCCTAACCTATCAAGAGGCTATGCGGTGCCGGACACGCCGGGGTCGGTGTCGCCGACCGGAACCGGCTGGTCACCGCACGGAGCCGGCCACGCGCAACGAGCACCATCCACAAAGGACCGGTATGTTGCTTTTCGTGTTCAACTCATCACGCATCGCAACCACGCTCCTCGCGGCCGCGGGCGCCACGCTCGCCGCCGCCTCCCCCGCTCTCGCGGACAACGACTCGAACTTCGGCGGCGGGGTGAACGCCGCCAACAACTGGAACTTCACGGCCGCCGCCGTGTGCCTCCAGGAGGTGGCCGTCGTGCCCGTTCTCGGCGACTACGTCAGCGACCACGTGAACAACTGCTCGAACGGGAACGTGCTCGACCTGTCCGTCGGCTGAACCCCGGCGGCCGTCCGGCCGTACGCCTCCTCAGAAGCCGATCCCGACTCCTGAGGAGGCCGCGTGCCCGGCCATCGCGCTGCCAGGACCACCGCTCTCGCCGCCGTGATCGCCGCGACGGTGGTGTCGATGCCCTCGGCGCACGCTCAGCCCGCCGCCGACGCGCTGAAGACCTACAACGAGCTCACGCAGCAGGCGGAGAAGCTCAGCCAGGACCACCTCAAGGCCCAGGGCGACCTCGCGCAGGCGAACGCGGTCGCGGGCGCCGCCACCGAGGCGGAGAAGAAGGCGCTGGCCGAGTCCCAGCAGTTCCGCGGCCAGGTCGACGTGCTGACCGAGGCGACGTTCGAGGGCGCGCGCTTCAACAACATCTCGGCGCTGCTCACCTCGTCGTCCCAGCAGGACTTCCTGGAGCGGATGCAGGCGATGACCATCATCGCCGCCGACCAGAACGAGGCGGTCGCCCGGCTCGACGCCACGTTGAGCGCGGCCAGGAAGGCGCGGGCCGACGCCACCGCCGCCGCGAGCGCCGCGGAGAAGTTCGCGGCCGACGTGTCGACCCGCAAGGCCGCGATGGACGAGCAGGTGACGGCGGCGCGGACCAAGTACCAGTCGCTGTCGGCCCCGCAGAAGCAGACGCTCAAGGCTCCCGGCGACACCTCGTCGGTGCCCGTGCCGGCGGGCGCGGCCGGCGCGGCGCTGAACTTCGCGCTGAGCCAGCGCGGCAAGCCGTACGTGTTCGGGTCCAACGGGCCCGACTCGTGGGACTGCTCGTCGCTGATGCAGGCCTCGTACCGCTCGGCGGGCGTGACCATCCCCCGCGTCACCTACGACCAGGCGAAGGTCGGCCGCTCGGTGAGCCGCGCCGAGGTCGCGCCCGGTGACCTCGTCATCTACTACTCAGGGCAGTCGCACGTGGCGATGGTCGTGGACAGCACCCGCGCCGTCCACGCGTCCACCGAGGGCGTGCCGGTCAAGATCGCGGACATCGACTCCATCGGACCCATTTCGGTGATCCGCCGCGTCGTCGGGTGACGCTCGTCTCCACCCCGCGATAAACCCACGTGGACGACTGTGAGAGCGTGCGGGCGGGCAACTGCTGGGGTCCCGGTGCTGGACGAACATCAGGTCGTTCCGTAACCTGTCCGAGACCTTCGGCCCAGCAGTTAACCCACTCGGGGCACACGCCAAGGTTGCCGCCTCACGCGCAGTAGTTCTCGCGGGGCAGCTGCCAGGAAAAAGGAGGACCCGCGACGTGGTGTCGCAACCCTCGCGCCGTACCGTGCGTGGAGCGTTCGTGGCGACGGCAGCAGTCGTCGCGGCAGCACTCCCCACGACCCCGGCCACCGCACAGCCTTCGCCGTCCGACGCGCTCAAGAAGTACAACGAGCTGTCGGAGCAGGCTTCCAAGTTCAACCAGGACCACCTGAAGGCGAAGGACGACCTCGCCGCCAAGCAGGCGGAGCTGGACAAGGCCAAGGGCGACCTGGCCAACGCCCAGAAGGCCGAGGAGTCCCTCCGCGGTCAGGTGGACGTCCTCACCGAGGCCACCTACTCGGGCGCGCGCTTCAACCAGATCTCGGCGTTGCTGGTGAGCGACTCGCAGCAGGACTTCCTCAACCGCATGTCGGCCATCAACATCCTCGCGGCCGACAACGCGGAGGCGCTGAAGAAGCTGACGGACGCCGTCGACGCGGCCGACGCCGCGACGAAGACGGCGAACGACGCCACCGAGGCGTCGAAGAAGCTGCTCGTCGAGATGGACCAGAAGAAGGCCGACCTCGACAAGCAGCTCGGCGAGGCGCAGGCCCAGTACCGGTCGCTGAGCCAGACGGTGAAGAACCAGCTCCAGGCGTCCGGCGACATGTCGAACATCTCGGTCCCGGCCGGCACCGCCGGCAAGGCCCTGCAGTTCGCCCTCGCCCAGCGTGGCAAGCCCTACGTCTACGGCTCCAACGGCCCGGACTCGTGGGACTGCTCGTCGCTGATCCAGGCCGCGTACCGCTCGGCGGGCGTGAGCATCGGCCGCACCAGCTACGCGCAGGCGGCGGCCGGTCGTTCGGTCAGCCGCAGCCAGGTGCAGGCCGGCGACATCATCGTCTACTACTCCAGCCAGTCCCACGTGGCGATGGCGGTGGACGGCATCCGTGCCGTGCACGCCTCGACCGAGGGCGTGCCGGTGAAGATCGCCGACATCGACTCGATCGGCCCGATCTCGGTGATCCGCCGCATCGAGGGCTGATCCCCCGCTTCGCGTGGAACGCCTCCTGCCTCCGGGCGGGAGGCGTTCCGCTTTCACCCCCTCGGCTGCACCTGCCGCGCCTGAACGGCGGACAGCGGCCGGGCTGACTAAGATCCACTTCGGGCACCACCCGGTGCCACAGGTCCGAAGTGGAGCGTTCATTGGACACCTTGCAAGCAGGGCAGGAACTGACCCGCGGCCAGCAGCTCACCACCGCCAACGGCTACAACCTGACGCTGCAGTCCGACGGCAACCTGGTGCTGTCGGAGAACACCGGCACGGTGTGGGCCAGCGGCACCGACGGCAAGGGTGCCGTGCGCGCCGCGCTGCAGGACGACGGCAACTTCGTGCTCTACACGAGCGACGACAACGCCGTGTGGGCCACCGGCACCCAGGGCAACGACGGCGCGCGCCTCGTCCTGCAGGACGACCGCAACCTGGTCGTCATCGCGGGCGACGGCAGCGCGAAGTGGGCCAGCGGCACCAACACCGACACCCCGCAGTCCGCCCCCGAGGCGCCGGCCGCGCCCGTCGAGGAGGCTCCGGCCGCCCCCGCCGAGGAGGCCCCGCAGGCCCCGGCCGCGCAGACCTACACCGTGCAGAGCGGTGACTCGCTGTGGGCGATCGCCGAGCGCTTCTACGGCGACGGCAACCGCTACGGCGAGATCGCCTCGGCCAACGGCATCTCGAACCCGGACCTCATCCACCCGGACCAGGTCCTCACCATCCCCTGACCACGCCGGTCAGACCGCAACGGGCCCGGACCCCCGATGAATAGGGGTCCGGGCCCGTTCGTCTGCGGTCTGTCCTGCCGCGGCCTGTCGTGCCGCGGCCTGGGGGCGGGCTCAGCCCTCCTGCTCCTGCCGCGCGATGGCGAAGGCCGGGTTCCCCTCGTCGTCCTGGCGCACGTCGAGCACCTTGTCGTCCAGGTACTGGGCCGCGGCCGGCTCCATCAGGACCTTGGCACCGGCGGGCGCCGCCACCACCTCGTCCCCGTCGACGGCCTCGCTCAGCGAGAGCTCCAGGGCGGCCTGGTCGTTCTGGTCCGCGGAGAGCGCGAAACGCAGGCCGACCTCGTCGTCGGCGGCCTCGGTCTGCGACGTCAGCTCGTTGATGACCTCGGCGGCCATCGGCGTCACTTCGAGCATGTCGGCCCCTCACATCAGGAAACAAGAAACTCGTTCCAGGTTCCCGGGGTGGGCCGGGTTCAACCACTTCTCGCCGGATCGGTGCCTGATCGCGCTCTGGGGCGGGCGTTGGCGCGACTGTTTTCGCAGGCGAAAGCGTTGTGGGGCGGAAGCGGCCGGATCGCGGTGGTTGGACCAGTGCCAGACGATTCGGCTTCGGTTCGACGGACGCGGGATGGCAGGGCTGCCGACGCCGTCCGGTCATCGGCGGGGCGGTACCCGAGGACGGCCCCGCAGTGCGCCGGCTGAGCCGGACCCACGACGCCACGCGGCACCGGCCGCGGCGCGCGGACCTCGAAGCGAGGACCGCTACGCCACGCGGTGCGCCGGCCTGGCCACCTCGTTGCGCACGTGACCGCACGCCGAGCACACCCGCGGCACGGGGACCAGCTCCGCCACCAGCCGCCACGAGTCGGCGAACGACGGCGCGTGCTCACCGGGCACGAGCAGGCTGTCCAGCACCTCCTGGCGGCGGCGGCCCTTCTCGCGGCTGCGCTCCACCGGGTCGCGGCGGTGCGCCAGGGCACGCGACTCCGCCCGCGCGCGCTCGCCGTCCGAGGTGAGGGCGGAGCGGGTGCGCGGGGCGTGCAGGGCCGCGTTGCGGCGGTTGACGCGGTACCACTCGCCCAGCGACATGCCGGTCAGCGGCGGGCGGGCCAGGCTCGCGCCGTCCGCCGTCCAGGTGCGCAGGCGGGCCCGCAGGAACTCGTGGGCCACCTGGTCGCGGGAGCGCGGGCGGCCCTGGCGGGTGCCGTCGGGCTTGGTGTCGACGGCCACGAGGAGGGCGTCGACGCTCCAGCCGGCCCTGAACCAGGGCTCCAGCAGGCGCCGGACCCACCGGCGGTCGGCGTCCGGCCACAGGGCGCGTTCGCACAGGGCCTCGACGGCGATGTCCACGTCGGCGTCGGTGGAAGGGACCACGCGGCCCGGCCAGCGACTGGGTTCGATCTGCATCGGGACTGACCTCCTTCTAGCACGCACACGAACACCTGTTCGACATGCTGCCACGGGGGTCTGACAAAAAATGAACATCTGCCACTTGACCAGGCAAAACTCACCCGATCAGCACAGTGCCCACGCGCTGCGGGCGGCCGAACGGGCGTTAATCTCCGGCCATGACGCACGAAGAGCCCCACGACGAGGTCACCGGCGACCGGATGAACTGGCTGCGCGCGGGCGTGCTCGGCGCGAACGACGGGATCGTGTCGACCGCGAGCCTCGTGGTCGGCGTCGCGGGCGCCACCACGGACCGGGCCCAGATCCTCGTCGCGGGCCTGGCGGGGCTCTTCGCCGGCGCGATGTCCATGGCCAGCGGCGAGTACGTCTCCGTCAGCAGCCAGCGCGACGCCGAACGCGCCCTGCTGGCCAAGGAGCGCCAGGAGCTGCGCGACATGCCGGAGGAGGAGTTCGAGGAGCTCAAGGAGATCTACCGGGGCAAGGGGCTGGACGACGAGACGGCGGAGGAGGTCGCCCGGCAGCTCACCAAGCACGACGCGCTGGCGGCCCACGCCGACGCCGAGCTCCACATCGACCCGGACGAGCTCACCAACCCGTGGGGCGCCGCGATCGCGAGCTTCATCTCGTTCACCATCGGCGCGCTCCTCCCCCTCGCCGCGATCGTCTTCACCCCGACCGGGCTGCGCGTGCCGGTCACCGTCGTCTGCGCGGTCCTGGCGCTCGCCCTCACGGGCTTCGTCAGCGCGCGGCTCAGCGGCGCCGGGCGGGGGCGCGCCGTCGTCCGCAACGTCGCGGGCGGCCTGATCGCGATGGGCGTCACGTACGCGATCGGCTCGCTCGTCGGCCAAAGCATCGGATAGCGCCGGAGTGGGTACAGAGCCCGGCATGAGTGAAGAACGCGCCGGCTACGTCCCCGAGGACCTCGACTTCGAGGGCCTCGACGAGGACAACCTCCAGAAGGACCCGCTCGAGGAGGCCATGGACCCGCCGGAGGACTGGGCCGAGTCCACGAAGTACGGGATGACCGAGTACGAGCAGGCCCACCCGCGTCCGCTCGACGAACGCCTGGAGGAAGAGCGCGGCGATGTCGGCGAGACGGGTGCATGATCGTCACATGAGCCTCGGCATCCCGGAGAAGATCACGGCGTTGCTGTTCGACCTCGACGGCGTGCTCACGAGCACGGCCGTGCTGCACCGCCAGGCGTGGAAGCAGACGTTCGAAGCACTGGGCCAGCCGTTCGGCGAGCAGGACTACCTCGCCTACGTCGACGGCAAGCCGCGCTACGACGGGGTCCGCAGCTTCCTCACCTCGCGCGGTCTCACCCCGTCCGAGGACGAGGTCCGCCGCATCGGCGACCAGAAGAACGACCTGGTCAACCACATCATCGACGAACAGGGCATCAGCCCGTACGACGGGTCGGTCCGCTACCTCAAGGCGGTGCGCGAGGCCGGCCTGCCCATCGGCGTCGTCACGTCGTCGGCCAACGCCATGCGCGTGCTGCGCGCGGGCAACCTGCTCGACTACGTCGACGCGCTGGTGGACGGCAACGTCATCACCACGTCGAACCTGAAGGGCAAACCGGCGCCCGACTCGTTCATCGAGGGCGCCAGGAGGCTGAAGACGGCACCGGAGCACGCCGCCGTCTTCGAGGACGCGATCGCGGGCGTGCAGGCCGGGCACGACGGCGGCTTCGGCTTCGTCGTGGGCGTCGACCGCGGCCACCACGCGGAAGCCCTCAGGACGCACGGCGCCGACGTGGTCGTCGACGAGCTCGACGAGCTGCTGTCATGAGCTACGCGGTCGAACCGTGGCAGCTGCGCTGGCAGGGCCTGTCGGTCGGCAACCTGCACCAGACCGAGTCGACGTTCGCGCTGGCGAACGGGCACATCGGCATGCGCGGCACGCTCGACGAGGGCGAGCCGCGCGGGCTGCCGGGCACCTACCTCAACGGGTTCTACGAGCAGCACCAGCTGCCGTACGGCGAGGCCGGCTACGGATACCCCGAGGCGGGCCAGACGGTCGTCAACGTCACCGACGGCAAGATCATCCGCCTGCTGGTGGAGGACGAGCCGCTGGACATGCGTTACGGCGACGCGATCGAGCACGAGCGCACTCTCGACTTCCGCACCGGCACGCTCAGGCGCCGGACGGTGTGGGAGTCGCCGACGGGTCGCCGTGTGACCGTGCGCAGCGAGCGGCTCGTGTCGTTCACGCAACGCGCGGTGGCCGCCATCCGCTACGAGGTCGAGCCGGAGGAGGACCTGCAGCTCGTCGTGCAGTCCGACCTGCTGGCCAACGAGCCGATCAAGAGCCGCAGCAGCGACCCGCGCGTCGCACTGGCCCTGGACGCCCCGCTGGTCAACGACTTCACGATGGCGGAGAAGTCGCGCGCGGTGCTGTGCCACCACACCAAGGTCTCCGGTCTGCGCATGGCCGCCGCGATGGACCACGAGATCGAGGTGACCGCGCTCGCCGAGGACGGCACCGAGCCGCGCACGGAGATCCGCGCCGAGGACGACCTGGCCCGCTTCACCGCGGCCGTGGACGTCAAGGCGGGCAGCACGCTCAAGCTCACCAAGTACCTCGCCTACGGCTGGTCCGGCCAGCGCTCGACGCCCGCGCTGCGCGCGCAGGTGGAGGCCGCGCTCGCGGGTGCCCGCCAGACCGGCTGGGACGGGTTGCTGCGCGAGCAGAAGGACTTCCTGGACAACTTCTGGGAGGTCGCCGACATCGAGATCGACGGCGACGACGAGCTGCAGCAGGCGATCCGGTTCGCCCTGTTCCACATCCTGCAGGCCGGGGCCCGCGGGGAGACCCGCGCCATCCCCGGCAAGGGCCTCACCGGACCCGGCTACGACGGCCACGCGTTCTGGGACACCGAGATGTTCGTGCTCCCGGTGCTCACCTACACGCTGCCGGACGCCGCCCGCGACGCGCTGCGGTGGCGTCACTCCACTCTGGACAAGGCCAGGGACAGGGCGAAGGTGCTGGGGCTCAAGGGCGCCGCGTTCCCGTGGCGTTCGATCAACGGCGCGGAGTGCAGCGCGTACTGGCCGGCGGGCACGGCGGCGTTCCACGTCTCCGGCGACGTCGCCTACGCCGTCCAGCAGTACCTGCACGCCACGAACGACGAGGACTTCGACCGCGACGAGGCGACCGAGATCCTGGTGGAGACGGCGCGGCTGTGGATGTCGCTCGGGCACCACGACCGGCACAACGGGTTCCGCATCGACGGGGTGACGGGGCCGGACGAGTACTCGGCGATCGTCGACAACAACGTCTACACGAACCTGGTCGCGCAGCAGAACCTCCGTGCCGCCGCCGATGCGGCGGAACGCCACCCGGACCGGGCGGACGTGTCGGAGGAGGAGATCGCGGCGTGGCGCAAGGCCGCCGACGTGATGTCGATGCCCTACGACGAGTTGCTCGAAGTGCACCCGCAGGCGGACAACTTCACCAAGCACGCGGAGTGGGACTTCGAGGGCACGCAGGAGGACAAGTACCCGCTGCTGCTGCACTTCCCGTACTTCGACCTGTACCGCCGCCAGGTCGTGAAGCAGGCGGACCTCGTCCTCGCGATGCACGTCCGCGGTGACGCGTTCACCGCGGAGGAGAAGGCCCGCAACTTCGCCTACTACGAGGCACGTACCGTGCGCGACTCGTCGTTGTCGGCGGGCACGCAGGCCGTGCTGGCCGCGGAGGTCGGCCACCTCGGCCTG
Source organism: Lentzea sp. (assembly GCF_036380075.1). Classification (NCBI taxonomy): domain Bacteria; kingdom Bacillati; phylum Actinomycetota; class Actinomycetes; order Pseudonocardiales; family Pseudonocardiaceae; genus Lentzea; species Lentzea sp. The sequence continues at coordinate 11,713 of NZ_DASVFL010000112.1, forward strand.
GCGTACGAGTACCTCGCCGAGGCGGCCTTCACGGACCTGCGCGACCTGCACGGGAACGTCACCAACGGCCTGCACATGGCGTCGCTGGCGGGCGCGTGGACGGCGCTGGTGGCCGGGTTCGGCGGGATGCGCGACCACGGCGGCGAGCTCACGTTCGCCCCGAGGCGCCCGGACGAGCTGGCCGGCTACTCGTTCCGGATGGCGTTCCAGGGAACCAGGATCCTCGTCGAGGTGCGCGGCGACGAGGCCACCTACCGGATCGTGGACGGCACCGAGCTCAGGACGAAGCACCACGGCGAGCCGATCACCATCACGGCCGGTGCGCCGGTGACCGTGCCGATCCCGAAGACCCCCGAGCTCGAACGGCCGCGGCTGCCGTTCGGCCGCGAGCCCAGGAGGCGTTAGCCCGGGAGGTGGGAGACCTGGTAGTGCGCGATCAGGTCTCCCACCACCAGCACGCTCAGGTTCACGGTGATCGCCGGCCTGTCGGCGAACGAGAAATCGACTTTCAGATAGCCGAGAACCATTTCATCGTCGCCGCCATCAGCGGCCCGCTCGGCAGCGGCGCCTGGGTGCTCGTCGGCCTCTCCGCGGTCCTCTCCCCCGTCCTCGTCCAGCCGCGCCGCCACGCCCTGCCGATCGCGCTCGCCGTCCAGGCCGCCGGCATCGCGCTGCCCGCGGTCGTCGACGGGTCCGCGCCGGTCGCCGTCGTCCTGTTCGGCGGCACGTTCCTGGGCATCGCGGCCACGGCCCTCAAGCTCGGGGCCGGCCTCGGCGTCCCCCGCGCCGCCGCCATCCTCACCGCCGGCTACTCCGCGGGCCAGATCGCCGGCCCGCTGGTCGCCGCCCCGTTGCTGCGCCACGGCTACGACGCGGCGCTCCTGCTGGCGGCGGCGATCGTGGCGGTAGCCGCCATCACAGCTCCAGCACCACTTTCACGTCGTCCGGCCGGTGCTCGAAGGCCTCGGCGAACGACTCCAGCGGCACCCGCCGGGTGATCATCGCCGACAGCCAGCCGTCGTCCGCGCGGTCGAGGACCGCGGACGCCTCCCGGTAGTGCCGCACGTTCGCGTTGACCGTCCCGAACACGATCCCGTTGCGCAGCACCAGGTCGCGGTTGGCCTGCCCGATGTCGGCCGGCACGACCTCGGTGGACGGCACGCCGGTCAGGCACACCAGGTCGCGGCCGAGCAGCCGCGCCACCAGCGAGGGCGCGCCGGTCGCCTCGATCACCACCGGGCAGTCGGGCAGCTCGCGGTGGTAGGTGGCTCCCAGCGACTCGACCAGCGCGGGCTTCGGGCCGTCGGTGGCGAGGTCGAACACGTGCACGTCCAGCCCCCGCTGCACCCCGATCAGCGCCGCCAGCAGCCCGATCGGCCCTGCCCCCGTCACCAGCACGCTCTCGAACGGGAACAACGCCAGCCGGTCGAGCCGCTCCCACGCCTTGACCACCACCGACGCCGGCTCGACCAGCACACCCGTCGGGGAGCTGACGCCGACGGCGTAGGCCGCGGGCACGGTCCACAGCGTCGAGGCGTACCCGTCGAGGCCGGTGATGCCGCGCTCGGTGTATCGGCCGTTGCGGCACATGTCGAACTCGCCGCGCGCACACGCCACGCACGGCACCGGGTCCGGTCTGCGGACCACCCCCGCCACCAGGGAGCCCGGCGCGAACCCCGGCCCGCTGATCACCCGCCCGAGCGACTCGTGCCCGATCACCAGCCGCCGCCCCACCCCGAACTCCCCGCGGACGATCTCGCGGTCCGTCGCGCAGATGCCGACCGCCAGCCCCTCGACCAGCAGGTCGTCCGGTCCGGGTACCGGGTCGGGCAGTTCGGACAACGACAACGACCCGGCCTGTGCGAGATCCACCGTCAGCGCGCGCATGAGAACCATTCTTGACAGATCAACACGATCACGCTGACTATGAGAGCGCTCTCACGAACCCTGTCCTCAGTGAGGAGATAGTCGATGCGCAAGCTCCTGCTGCTGGCGACATCGGCCCTACTTGGGCTGACAACGATGTCCGCGCCCGCACAAGCCGCCCCACCGAGCCAGCTCCCGCTCACCGTCACCAACAACTCCGGCCGCGGCGACGCGGTCCACCTCTACGTCACCGGCATCTACAACGGCCGGCTCGGCTACGTGAACGGCAACGGCCAGTTCACGCCGTGGTCCGGCGGCGCGATCCCGCCGGTGCCCGCGCCGGACTTCTCGATCCCCGGACCGGCCAACGGCTCCAGCAAGACCCTGCAGATCCCGCTGAACCTGGCCGGCGGCCGCATCTACATGGCCTTCCGCGACAAGCTGAAGTTCAGCCTCGTCCCGGACGGGCTCGTGCAGCCGGCGCCGTGGGCGGGCGGCGACCCGAACCGCGACATCCTGTTCGACTGGAGCGAGTTCAGCTACGACGGCGGCGGTCTGTGGCTCAACAGCTCGCAGGTGGACATGTTCGCGGTCCCGCACGCGGTCGAGGTGACGTCGCAGGGCGGCGCCACGAAGAAGGCGGGCCAGCTCGTCGCGAACGGGCGCAACCGCGTCTTCGACCAGCACCAGCAGCTCGGCGGTGACTGGGCGAGGCTCGCGTACACCCGCTCCGACGGGACGCGCCTGCGCGTGCTGAACCCGAGCAAGGGCCTCGACGCGGGCCTGTTCTCCAGCTCGTACTTCGCCGGCTACGTCAGCAGCGTCTGGTCGACGTACCAGAACACGCCGCTGACCGTCGTGCCCTACCAGGCGGAGCCGAACCGCAAGTTCACCGGCCGCGTCAGCGGTGGCGTCATGCGGTTCACGAACACCTCCGGCCAGCAGGTGGCGGAGTTCCAGCAGCCGTCCACCCGCGACGTGCTCAACTGCGACGGCCGGCTCGCCGCTCCGAACAACGAGCTCGGCGCGATCTCGCGGTCGCTGTGCGCGGCGCTCAACCGGTCGACGCTCGGGTTCCTGCACACCCAGCCGACCTACAACGCGAGCGAGTTCTACACCCGCGCGACGACGAACCACTTCTCGAAGATCGTGCACGCCAACATGAGCGACGGCAGGGCCTACGGCTTCGCCTTCGACGACGTCGGTGGCTTCGAGTCACTTGTCCACGAACCGAACCCGCGTTCGGCAAAAATCACGCTGACCTCTTTTTAATCCGAAGGCTCCTTGATTTTGATCGACTTTCGCTCCACTGTGTGAGAGCCGTCGCCGCGGCTCTCACACAGTGGAGTCTTCCGTGTGCGTACGGGTCCTGCTGGTCGACGACGACGAGCGAATCCGGCAGGCGTTGTGCCTCGCCCTGTCCGACGAGGGTTTCACCGTCGACGAGGCGGGTTCCGGTGAGGTGGCCCTGCGCAGGCTCGAGACCGAGCACTTCGACGTGGTCCTGGTCGACCTGACCCTGCCCGGACTCGACGGGCTGGACGTCGTGCGGACCCTCAGGTCCCGCGGTGACCTGCCCATCATCGTCGTGACGGCGCGGGCGGACGCCCGCGACATGATCGCCGGGCTGGAGGCGGGAGCGGACGACTACGTCACCAAACCGTTGATGGGGGACGTTCTCGCGGCCCGCGTCCGCGCGTTGTTGCGCAGACGCGGACCGGGCAGGGAGGCAGTTCGCGTGGGCGAGCTGGAAATCCGTCCGCAGGAAGGACTCGTGCACCGTGCGGGCGAACGCGTTCATCTCACCAGAACGGAATTCCGGCTGCTGCTGGAACTCGCTGGTGCGGGCGGCCGAATCGTCACGAGAGAACAGCTGCTGCACAAAGTGTGGGGATATGACTACTTCGGCGACACCCGTCTGCTGGACGTGCACATAAGAAGGCTGCGGCGAAAGGTGGAGGCGAACCCGGACGATCCGGCGCTGGTGCTGACCGTGCGCGGCGCGGGTTACCGGATGGGCTCGTGAGGCTCACCCTGCGCCGTCGCGTCACCCTCTCGTTCAGCCTCGGCCTGCTCGTCGTGACGAGCGTGCTGGCGTTCGCGACGTGGAACCTCGCCACCGGCTACCTGCTGCGGCAACGGGAAGCGGGCGCGGCGCGGCAGGCGGAGCTCAACGCGCGGCTGGCCGGGGCGTCGCCGTCGGCCGCCGCGCTCGGCGACCTGCTGGCCGGTCCCGACTCGGCGATCCTCGTGCTGACGCCGTTCGGCCCGGTCACCGCGGGACGGCCGGTGGACCCCGGGCTGCTGCCCGCCGAGCTGCTGGAGCACCCGCCGGGCACCGCGACGGTCACGGTGGACGGGACACCGATGCTCGTCGTGGCGCGGCCGCTGCCGGGCGGCGCCGTCTACGTCGAGCTGTCCGGGTTGCAGCAGCTCGACGGGACGTTCGCGTTCCTCGGCGCGATGCTCGTCGCCGGGACGATCGGGTCCGCGCTGCTCGGTGCGGCGCTGGGCTCGTGGGCGTCGGGACGGGCGCTGAGACCGCTGGCGGAGCTGAGCTCCGTGGCCGGCCGGATCGCCGGCGGCGACCTGCGCGCCCGGCTGCCGGCGCAGGACGACCCCGACCTCGCGGCGCTGGCGGCGAAGTTCAACTCGACGGCCCAGGCGCTGGAGCAACGGGCGTTGCGGGACGCGCGGTTCGCCTCCGACGTGTCGCACGAGCTGCGGTCGCCGTTGACGACGATGGTGAACGCGGGCGCGGTGCTGCGCCGCCGCCGCGAGCACCTGCCGGGCACCGCCGGGACCGCGCTGGAGCTGCTGACCTCGGAGGTCGACCGGTTCGCGCGGATGGTCGTCGACCTGCTGGAGATCTCGCGGGCCGACCAGACCGACGACCCGCCACCGGAGGAGATCGCACTGGACGCGTTGGTGCGCAACGTGGTCGCGACCCGCGAGCCCGTGCCGCTGGACCTCGAACCCGCGGTGGTGATCGGTGACCGCCGCCGGCTCGACCGCGTGCTGACGAACCTGCTGGACAACGCCGACCGGCACGCGGGCGGCGCGGTGCTCGTGCGCGTGCGGGAGTGCGGCGGCCGGGTCAGGCTGGCGGTGGAGGACGCGGGGCCCGGCGTGCCGGAGGACCTGCGGGAGCAGGTCTTCGAACGGTTCGCGCGCGGCGTCATGGCGGGCAGCCGGGGTGACGACACCGGCAGCGGGCTGGGGCTCGCGCTGGTCCGCGAGCACGTGCACCGGCTGGGCGGCCGGGTGTGGGTGGAGGACCGGCTGCCGGCCGGGGCGAGGTTCGTGGTGGAGATGGTCTTACGGAGTTCTGACGGCTAGTCGTCCGGAAGCGCCCGGCGTGCCGTGCGGTCCTACGGTCGGTGCATGCGAGTACTGATCACCGGCGGAGCCGGGTTCATCGGGTCGCACGTCGCGGACGAGCTGGCCGCCCAGGGACATGACTGCGTGCTCCTCGACGCGCTGCTGCCCGAGGCGCACGGCTCGGTCCCCGTGCTGGACCACGAACTGGTGGTCGGCGACGTCACCTCCCCCGACGTGCTGCGGCCATTGCTGTCCACAGTGGACGCGGTGTGCCACCAGGCGGCGATGGTCGGGCACGGCGTCGACCCGTTCGACGCGCCCTCCTACGCCCGCCACAACGACCTCGGCACGGCGGTGCTGCTGGCCGAGATGCACCGGGCCGGGGTGTCGCGGCTGGTGCTGGCGTCGTCGATGGTCGTCTACGGCGAGGGGCGGTACCGGTGCCTGTCGCACGGGATCGTCCGCGCCGAGCGCACCGCGGCGGACCTGGCGCGGGGCGCGTACGAGCCCAGGTGCTCCTGCGGCGACTTCGTGGTGTCCGAGCTGGTGCCGGAGGACGCTCCGCTGGAGCCGCGCAGCACCTACGCCGCGACGAAGCTGGCGCAGGAGCACCTGGCGGTGGCGTGGGCCCGGCAGACCGGCGGGAGCGTGTGGGCGTTGCGGTACCACAACGTCTACGGTCCGCGGATGCCGCGCGACACCCCGTACGCCGGGGTGGCGTCGATCTTCCGTTCGGCGCTGCAGAACGGCGTGGCGCCGCGGGTGATGGAGGACGGCCGGCAGCGGCGCGACTTCGTGCACGTCACGGACGTGGCGCGGGCGAACGTGCTCGCGCTGGCGTCGCCGCGGCCGGGCTTCGAGGCCGTGAACGTCTGCTCCGGCACCCCGCACACCATCGGCGACCTGGCGTTCGCCCTCGCCGACGCGTGCGACGGTCCCACACCGGAGATCGTGGGCGGCGCTCGGCCCGGCGACGTGCGGCACGTGGTCGCGTCGCCCGCGAAGGCGCTGGACGTGCTGGGGTTCGAGGCGCGGGTCGGGTTCGAGGAGGGCGTGCGGGACTTCGCGTTCGCGTCGCAGCGGGAGTCCGTCACCAGTTCGTGAGCACCAGGTGGTTCACCGCCAGGGCGGTCAGCGCCTGGGCGGTGAGCCACCGCCGGTCGAGCCCGGCGGTGCCGACGAGCAGCCAGATCGCGAACGGCAGCCAGATCCGTTCGGTCTCCGCCTTGCTCAGCCCGGACAGGTCCGCGGCGAGGACAGCGGTGCCCGCCGCGAGAACCCACCTGTCCCTGCGCAGTCCCGCGATCCCGGCCGGGCCGATGACGAGCGCGAGCGCCGCGAGGTTGGCCCACACCCAGTACCAGTACGGCCGGGTGGCGCCGATCCCCTGGTAGTAGCGGAGCTTGACGAGCTCGTAGCCCTCGAACCACCAGAACCCGGCGACCGCGAACGCCGCCACGACCGCGAGCACGCCCGCGGCGGCCAGGCCGGCTTTCCGCGCTGTGGCGGGCAGATCTCCCTTGACCCAGACGGCGGCCAGCGCGAGCGGCGCCAGCAGCACCAGGCCGTAGGACAGGAACAGGCACCAGCCCAGCACGACGCCGCCGAGCAGCGGCCACCGCGTCAGCAGGTAGAGGCCCACCGCGGCGACGCCCAGGAACATGCCGTCCGCCGACGCGCCGACCCACACCGCGCCGGGGAACAGCACCAGGAACGGCAGCACTGCGTTGTCGCCGATGGCCTTGGGCACCGCCACGACCGCGAGCGATCCGACCAGGACGCAGAAGAGCGACGCCGCCGCTCCCCCGCCGAGCCCGACGCGGTCGAGCCAGGTGAACGTGAGCAGTGCCGCGGGCGGGTGGCCGGAGACGTGCGTGGTCCACGAGTCGGGCTGGAAGTCGGGGATGCGTCCGGCGAACCCCCGCAGCATCGCCGGGATGTCGGTGACGCCGGGAACCTCGTGCAGGTACTCGTCCTCGGTCGTGAGCCGGGTGGCGAACCTGTCCCAGCCGTCGACCATCGCCAGCGAGAACGTCCACGCCGTCGCCGTGGCGTAGGCGATCGGCAGCGCGTACCGGTGCTGAGCGAGCTCGGGTCCCTTGGCCACCACCAGGAACGCGATCAGCACCGCGGCGGGGGTTCCCGGACCGACGTGCGGGTGCCAGTTGCCGAACAGCGGTGCCGCTGCGGCGTAGAGGATGTCGGGGTCGTGGGCGTTGACGACGATCCCGACGACGACGGCGGCCGCGACGAGCACCCCTGCGATGACTGAACGCACCGCGCCCAACCTAGGGGGTCGCGCGGGTGCGCGCCGGTCGCGCAAGACAACCGTAAGAACTCTTTCGTGCGTCACAATTCCGTAAGCACCACAACGCTTTCCGGTGGTCCAGGGTGGATCCATGGATGTCGTGTTGCCCTGTCTGGACGAGGCCGCCGCACTGCCCGCGGTCCTCGCCTCCCTGCCTCCCGGCCACCGCGCGATCGTGGTGGACAACGGGTCCGTCGACGGTTCTCCCGACGTCGCCGCCTCTTGTGGCGCCCTGGTCGTGCACGAGCCCCGGCGCGGCTACGGCGCCGCCGTGCACACCGGCCTGCTCGCCGCCACCTCGGACGTGGTCGCGTTCGCCGACGCCGACGGCTCGCTGGACTTGGCCGAGCTTCCCGCGATGGCGGCGCTGCTGGCCGGCGCGGACCTCGTGGTGGGCCGCCGCAGGCCGGTGACCGCGGCGGCGTGGCCGTGGCACGCGCGGGCGGGCAACGCGGTGATCTCGGGTCTGCTGCGGCGCCGGGGCCTGGACGTGCACGACATCGCGCCGCTGCGGGTGTGCCGGCGGGAAGCGTTGCTGGCGCTGGACGTGCAGGACCGCGCGTTCGGCTACCCGCTGGAACTGCTGGTGCGCGCCGCCTCCGCGGGCTGGCGCGTGCGCGAGGTCGACGTGGCCTACCGCCCCCGTGCGGCGGGCACGCGGTCGAAGGTGTCCGGTTCGGTGCGCGGCACGCTGCGGGCGGCGCGCGACATGGCGGGGGTGCTGCGGTGAGGTTCTGCCTGCTGGTCATGGCGAAGTCCCCGGTGCCCGGCCAGGTGAAGACGCGCCTGTGCCCGCCGCTCACGCCGGAGGAGGCCGCGTCCGTCGCGGCGGCGTCGTTGCTGGACACGATCTCCGCCGCCCTGGAGACGCCGGACGCGGTGCCGGTGGTGGCACTGGCCGGGGTGGTGCGGCGCGATGACGTGCGGGAGGCGCTGGCCGAGTGCGTGGTGATCCCGCAGCGGGGTTCGACGTTCGCCGAACGACTGGTGCACGCGCACGCCGACGTGGCGCGGTTCGGGATGCCGGTGGTGCAGATCGGCATGGACACGCCCCAGGTGACGCCTTTTCTGCTGGAGTCGTGCGCGGAGTTCGACGAGGCCGCGCTCGGGTTCGCCGCGGACGGCGGCTGGTGGGCGCTCGGACTGCGGGACCCGCTGCGGGCCTCCGTGCTGCGGGACGTGCCGATGTCGCGTGCCGACACGGGCGCGCGGACGCTGGAGGCGCTGGACGGGTTGCGGGTGCGGCAGTTGCCGGTGCTGTCCGATGTGGACACGATGGACGACGCGCGCGCGGTCGCGGCCCTGGTGCCGGGCAGCCGGTTCGCGTCGACTCTGACCGAGATCGCGGCGGTGCCGCGATGATGTTCGACCAGGCCTTGAAGGGCCGCCCCAGCTGGCTCGACCTCCCCGGCACCACACCGCGCGAGCTCAGCGTCGCCCGGTGGCAGGCCGAAGCCGACGACGGCGACGGCGTCCTGCTCGACGCCTGCACCGGCCCCACCCTCGACGTCGGCTGCGGTCCCGGCCGCCTCGTCACGGCCCTGCTGTCGCGCCACGTCCAGGCGCTCGGCATCGACGTGTCCGGCGAGGCGATCCGCCGCACCACCGCGCGCGGCGGCATCGCGCTGCGCCGCGACGTGTTCAAGGAGCTGCCCGGCGAGGGCCGGTGGAGGCACGTCCTGCTCGCCGACGGCAACATCGGCATCGGCGGCGACCCCGAGGCGCTCCTGCGGCGCGCGCACCAGCTGCTCGAACCCAGCGGCACGGTCGTCGCCGAGGTCGAGCGGCCGGGATCCGGGCTGACCGTCGGACGCGCCCGCGTGCGCACCGGGAACGCCAACAGCGGCTGGTTCGAGTGGGCCTGGAGCGACGCGGAGTCCCTCACCGGCGACGGGTTCTTCCTGCTGTGGCACCGGGAACGCGCCGGCCGCTGGTTCGCGTGCTGGGAGAAGCTGTGAGAACACCGGCCTTCAGGACACCTGCTTTCAAAGCACCGGCCCACCACACCGGTGTGACCAGCCGGGTCGGCACGTGGCTCGGCATCGCGTTCGGGCTGTGCTTCGTCACCGGGCTGATCAGCCACGGCGTGCAGCACGACTGGCCGTGGCCGACGCGCCCGGTGCACCTCTACCGCGTCACCCAGGGCGTGCACGTCGTCTCCGGCGTCGCGGCGATCCCGTTGCTGCTGGCCAAGTTGTGGAGCGTCTACCCGAAGCTGTTCGAGAAGCCGCTCGTCAAGTCCGTGCCGCACGCCTTGGAGCGCGGCTCGATCCTCGTGCTGGTCGCGGCGTCGTTCTTCGAGCTGGCGACCGGGCTGTTCAACGCGGCGCAGAACTACCCCTGGTCGTTCTACTTCCCCACCGCTCACTACGCCGTGGCGTGGATCGCGATCGGCGCGCTGCTCGTGCACATCGCGGTGAAGATCCCGGCGATCCGGCGAAGCCTCGAACCCGCGGCCGAGGAGCGGACCGTCCTGTCCCGCAGGGCATTCCTGCGGACGACCGCGCTCACCACCGGTGTCGCGGTGGTCGCGACGGCGGGCGTCACGGTGCCGTGGCTGCGCAAGGTCTCCGCGCTGGCCTGGCGGTCGGACGGCGGCCTGCCCGTCAACCGGACCGCGAAGGCCGCGAACGTCGTCGTGCCGCCGGACTGGAAGCTCAAGGCGGGCACCAGGAGCTACTCGCTCGCCGAGCTGAGGGCGATGCCGCAGACGACGGTCGAGCTGCCCATCGCGTGCGTCGAGGGCTGGAGCCAGGACGCGACCTGGACCGGCGTGCGGGTCGCCGACCTCGTCAGCGGCGGTGACGTGCGGGTCGAGTCGCTGGAGAAAGACGGGCTCTACCGGGCCACGACGCTGCCCGAGGCGTTCGCGCGGGATCCGTTGACGCTGCTGGCTTTGCAGCTCAACGGAGAGGAGCTGAGCCCCGACCACGGCTACCCGTGCCGGCTCATCGCACCGAACAGGCCGGGCGTGTTGCAGACGAAGTGGGTCACGTCGCTGGAGGTCCGGGCATGAACGCGGTACTCGGTGCGAGGGTCGCGCTCGCAGCGGCGGGAACCGCGCTGGGCGTCTGGGGAGCCTGGCTCCTGCTCCCCCAGGTCACGGTCGAGCTCCTGATCTGGCTCGGCGGCGGGGTGGTGCTGCACGACTTCCTGGTCGCGCCGCTCGTCGGAGCGTCCGGCCTCGTCGTGAAGCGGGCGTCGGTCGGCGTGGGCCTCGTCGTCAGCGGAGTCGTCCTGCTGCTCGCGGTCCCGTTGCTGTGGCGGCAGTTCGGCGGTCCGGTCAACCCGGGCCTGCACGACCGCGACTACCCCACCGGCGTCGCGGTCGTGCTCGGCGTGACCTGGGCCGCCGTGGTGCTATACGAGGTCGCGGCGCACCTTCAGCAGCGTCGCCGCGCCCACGAACACCACGACGTACCCGACGAGGAACAGGGCGGCGGTCGTGCCGCTCACCCCGGTCAGGACGCCGGGAGCACCGGCGCCGCCGACGGCGCCGGCCAGGTTGCCCGCCGAGCCGCCGGGCAGGACCTCGGTCAGCGACTCGACCGGCCCGAGCAGGGCACCCACGCCCCGCAACAGGTTCTCGGTGACGATCGCCCACATCAGCCCGAGGCCGACGGCCAGCGCGGGCCCCTTGGTGACGACGCCGAGGAACACGCCGAACCCCGTCCACATCGCGGCGATCAGCACTGACGCGGCCAGCGCCTTCAGCGCGGCGGTGCCGGGCAGGCTCCAGTCCCAGCCCTCCAGCGACGCCACGGTGACCGCCGCGGCCAGGTCGACGACGAACGTCAGCGCCACCAGGACGACCACGACGACCGCCAGCGCCCCGAGCGTGCCCGCCATCGCCGAGACGCGGCGCGGGCCGGCGGTCAGCGTGGTCTTCCAGGTGCCCCAGCCGTAGCCGCTGCCGACCGCCAGCGCCGCGAGCACGAGGATGATCGCGCCGCCGAACATCGGCAGGCCGCGCACGACCGCCGCGCCGACGTTCTCCGGCTGCATCGCGCTGATCATCTGCTGCTGCGACAGGCCGCGCGAGCTCATGTCGCCGTCGAGCGCGAGGTAGTTGAACACGTAGCCGAACGTCAGCGTCATCACCAGCCAGACACCGATCAGCACCCACGTCGCCGGCCACTTCCACAGCCGCAGCAGTTCGGCCTTCACGCTGCCCATCAGGCGGCTCCCGTCATCTCGAAGAAGACCTCTTCCAGCGTCCGGCGCAGCGGCCGGACCTCCCGCACGTCCACGTCGGCGGCGACCAGCGTCCGCACCACCGCGCCCGCGTCCGCCTCCCGCACGTGCAGCACGTCGCCGTGCAGTTCGCTGCCCTCGACCAGGACGTGCGCCTTCTCGATCGGGTCCGCCCTGACCAGCAGCCTGCTGTCGCCGCGCAGCTGCTCGACCGTGCTCTCCGCGACGAGCTTCCCGTTCGCGATCACGCCCACCCGGTCGCAGATCTCCTCGACCTCGCCGAGCAGGTGGCTCGACAGCAGCACCGTCTGGCCCTGCGCCGCGAGCGCCCGCACCAGCTCGCGCATGTCCGCCATGCCGGCCGGGTCGAGGCCGTTGGTCGGCTCGTCGAGGACCAGCAGCTCCGGCCGGCCGAGCAGCGCGGCCGCGACGCCGAGCCGTTGCTTCATGCCCAGCGAGTACCGGCGGAACTTCTCGTCCGCGGCGCCCGTGAGGTCGACCTGCTCCAGGACGGTCTCGACGTGCCGGCGGCCGGCGCCGCGGCGGGCCGCGTGCACGCGCAGGTTGTCGCGCCCCGACAGGTACGGGTAGAAGCCCGGCCCCTCGATGAGCGACCCGACCCTCAGCAACGCCTTGGGGGTGCCCGGCGCCTCCCCCAGCACCAGGGCCGAGCCGCTGGTCGGCCGCACGAGCCCCAGCAGCATGCGGATCGTGGTCGTCTTGCCCGCGCCGTTGGGGCCGAGGAACCCGTAGACCTCGCCCCGCCGCACGGACAGACTGACCTCGTCCACCACGGCGCGGTCGCCGTAGCGTTTCGTCAGCTTCTCCGTCGTCACGATCATGGCGGTAATAGTCGGCCGCGCGGGGGCGCACGGCGTCCGCTCCGGAGCGTCATGAAGATACGCACATCTGCGTACGTCCCCGGCCGTAGGGTCGGCACCATGCGGATCAAATGGCAGGACGGCGCGCTGACGCTGGCGCTGCTCGTCTTCGGCCTCGCGGGCACGCGGTTCGCCGCGCGCCTGCAGGGAGCGGACGCCCTCGACGCCGTCGGCTACCTGCTCATCGCCGTCGCGGCCGCGGGTCTGCTGGTCCGCTCGGCCCGTCCGCTGTGGACGGTCGCGGTCACGACGGTGGCGATCGCCGCCTACCTGGCTCTCGGCTACCCGTTCGGGCCGATCCTGATGAGCGGTGTCGCGGCGATCTACGCGGTGGCCGTGCACGCGCGCATCGAGCTGGCCGCGGCGTCCGCGCTGTTCTACGCGCTGGTGATCCTGCCGTGGTGGAACGACTCGCTGACGTCGTGGGTCACCTGGTCCGCGGGCTGGATCCTGCTGCCCGGCGCGGCCGGTGTGCTGATGAGGCTGCGCCGCAAGTCCGCTGTGGACGTTCGCGAACGCGCCGTGATCTCCGAACGGCTGCGGCTCGCCCAGGAGGTCCACGACGTCGTCGGCCACGGGCTGAGCGTGATCGCCATGCAGGCCGGCGTCGCGCTGTACGTGCTGGACAAGGACCCCGCGAAGGCCCGCGCGTCGCTGGAGGCGATCCGCGACACGTCGAAGGAGGCGCTGGACGGCCTGCGGTCCGAACTGGACACGTTGCGCGGCTCGGCCCCGCTGACGCCGTCGATCGGCCTCGCCGACCTCCCGGCGCTGGCGTCGCGGATGCGCGAGGCGGGCCTGGAGGTGTCCGTCGAGGTCGACGAGGTCGAGCTGCCGGACACCCACCAGCTGGCCGTGTACCGGATCGTGCAGGAGTCGCTGACGAACGTCCTGCGGCACTCCTCCCCCGGCGTCACGGCGTCCGTGCGCGTGTACACCGTGCGCGGCGAACTGGTGGTGCACGTGACCGACACCGGCACACCGGCCGTGTTCACCGAAGGCCACGGCATCACCGGCATGCGCTCGCGGGCCGAGGCGCTGGGCGGCACGCTCGAGGCCGGCGGAGCGCACGGTTTCGCGGTGATCGCCCGGATACCGTTGCCCTCATGATTCGCGTGGTGGTGGCCGACGACCAGCCGCTGGTCCGCATGGGGTTGCGGACGTTGATCGAGACCGAGGACGGCGTGCAGCTCGCCGGCGAGGCGGCCGACGGCCGCGCGGCCCTGGCGCTGATCCAGTCGGTGCGGCCCGACGTGGTGTTCCTCGACATCCGCATGCCGCTGATGGACGGCCTCGAGGTGCTGCGCCGCGTCTCCGCAGACCCGGCGTGCGCCGACGTCCGGATCGTGGTGCTGACGACGTTCGACCTCGACGAGTACGTGTTCGAGGCGCTGCGGACCGGCGCGTCCGGGTTCCTGGTGAAGGACTCCGACCCGGCCGACCTGCTGCGCGCCGTGCACGTGGTGGCCGACGGCGGGTCGTTGCTCTCGCCGTCCGTCACGCGCCGGGTGATCGACAGGTTCGCGTCCGGCGCCTCGGCCCGTCCCGTGCCGCACCTGGACCGGCTGACCGACCGCGAGCGGGAGATCATGCGGCACGTGGCCTCGGGCGCGTCCAACGACGAGATCGCGGACCGGCTGGTGATCTCGCCCGCGACCGTCCGCACGCACGTGTCGCGGGCGATGGTGAAGCTGGGCGCCCGCGACCGCGCCCAGCTCGTGGTGTTCGCCGTCCAGTCAGGCCTGACCTGACGCGAACGCCGCCTCCAGCCCCCGCGCGATCTCCGGCGGGATGGAGTCGTACGGGCGCGGCGGCTGCGGGTCGTACTCGATCCCGACCTGCACGGCCTGCGCGACCACCTCGCCGAACTCGGCCTCGACCAGCCGCAGCGCCATGTCGATGCCCGCGGACACCCCGGCGCCGGTCACGACCTTGCCGTCGAACACGACCCGGTCGGTGCTGACCTCCACCCCGCGCACCGCCAGGTCCTCGCGCGCGGCCCAGTGCGTGGTCGCCCTCGACACCAGGCCGGCCTCCGCGAGCAACGTCGACCCGGTGCACACCGACGTCGTCCACTTCGTCGTCGGGTGGACCTCGCGCAGCCACTCGACGACGCCGCCGGAGTCCGCCAGCAGTTCCTTCCAGTGCCCGGATCCCGGCACCACGACGATGTCGGTGGACTTCAGCGAGTCGAACGTGTCCGTCGGCACGACCGTCAGCCCGTTGTCGGACCGCACCGGGTCCAGCGTCGCGGCGACGAACCGCGCGGTGACCACCGGCACGGCGGCGATCACCTCGTACGGCCCGACGAAGTCGAGCGCGGTCATGTTCGGGTAGAGCACGAAAGCGGCGTCCATCAGGCGACCCCCGTCGTCCGGAAACGGGCGCGGTAGCTGCCCGGCGACACGCCGAGCACGCGCAGGAAGGCCCGGCGCAGGGTCTCGGCGGAGCCGAACCCCGACTGGCGGGCGACGAGGTCGAGCGGGTCGCCGGTGCTCGCCAGCCGGTCGGCGGCGGCCTCGACGCGGGCCCGTTCGACGTACTGGGCGGGCGAGGTGCCCACGGAGCGCGAGAAGACGCGGGCGAAGTGCCGCACGCTCATCATCGCCTTGCGCGCCATCACCGGCACCGTCCACTCGCGTGTCGGGTCGGCGTGGATGTCGTCGAGCAACGCCCGCAGCGAGCCGTCCCGCACGGGCTTGCCGCGGGTGTGCACGCTGAACTGCGACTGGCCGCCGGAGCGTTGCAGGAACACGACCAGGTACTGCGCGATCCGGCGGGCGAGCGCCGGTCCGTGGTCCTGCTCGACCATCGCCAGCGCGAGGTCGATGCCCGCCGTCACCCCGGCGGACGTCGACACCCGGCCGTCGCACACGAAGATCGCGTCCGGCTCGACCTCGACGCCGCGGTTCTCGAGCTCCCCGGTGAACGCCCAGTGCGTGGTCGCCTTCTTGCCGTCGAGCAGTCCCGCGGACGCCAGCACCACGGCGCCCGTGCACACCCCCGCGACGCGGCGCGACCTCAGCGCGAGACGACGCAGGTTCGTCGTGAGCACCGGGTCCGCCGCGGCGTCGTCGTAGCCCCAGCCGCCGACGACGAGCAGCGTGTCGATCGGACGGTCCAGCGTGCGCAGGTCGGCCCCCGCCTCGACCCGCACCCCGGCTGTGGCGGTGAACGGGCCTCCCCCGAGCGTGGCGACGGTGACCTCGTAGCGAGGCGCGCCGTGGTTGGCCGCCTGGAACACCTCCACCGGTCCCGCCAGGTCCAGCAACGCGGTGCGGTCGTACCCCACCACGACTATCTCCCTCGGATTCCCCACACCTCCACTTTCCCCATCTCGTGTGAGGGCGGCAACGCCAAGTCCCCCTCGCATTCGGCCACCCACGTAAACTGGCCGGCGATGCGGAGAGTCCTGCCCCTGGTGGCGATCAGCCTGCTCGCGGTCCTGCTGGTCGTGAGCGACCACCCGTTCCCGCCGCCGTCGGACCCCGACCGCGAGTCGAGGACCGCGGTCGTCGCGCTCGGCGACAGCACGATGTCCGGTGAGGGCGCGGGGAACTACGAGGCCGGCACCGACGGCGAAGAGGGCGGCAACTGGTGCCACCGCTCGCGCGACGCCGAGATCATGAAGACGGCGGTCGAGGCCGACCGGCGGTTCAACCTGGCGTGCTCGGGCGCGAACTCCGACAAGCTGCGCACCGAGCAGCTCCCCCGCCTGCGCGAGATCGCGAACTCGCACCGCGTGGTGGCGCTCGTCGTGGCCATCGGCGCGAACGACGACCCGCGCTTCTCCGACATCCTCAACAAGTGCTTCGAGGCGTGGGGCAAACGCAGCGACTGCACCTCCGCGGTGGCTCCGGAGTGGACCAAGCGCGTGCGGCGGATGGTCCCCAAGGTCGAGAACACGCTGAGCGCCGTCCGCCAGACCATGCGCGACGCCGGCTACCTCGACTCCTCCTACCAGCTGGTCGTGCAGTCGTACGCGGCCCCGGTGTCGCCGAAGATGCCGCGCTCGCTGCAGAACCTGTCCGGCTGCCCGCTGCGCACGACGGACCTGCAGTGGGTCGTCGAGGACGCGGTGCCGGAGCTGTCGAACGGCCTGCGCACCGCCGCGGGCAAGGTGAACGCCCGCTTCCTGGACCTGGCGCGCGCCGGCGAGGGCCACGAGGCGTGCGTCGGCGGGGACGACCCGTCGTCGGAGTGGTTCACGCGGCTGTCCGTCGACTGGGACGGCCTGCGCGACCAGGCCCGGTCGTCGCACGCGCTGCAGGAGTCGTTCCACCCCAACGCCCGCGGCCACGAGCAGATCAGCCGGTGCCTGGCGGAGTTCCTGGCCTCGGACAAGCGCGACGGGGCGTGCGTGCCGCGGCTGGACGGCACGCTGGGGCTGACGACCGAGAGCTGACGCCGGGGGACGGCCCGTCGCCGGGCCGTCCCCCTCACGCCTCGACGGTCACCTGGTGCGAGACGGGCAGCACGCGCAGGTTCGCCGCCGCCCGTTCCAGCTGCGAGAGCACGCTCGGCCGCATCCCGGCGATCTCCTGGTCGGCCAGCGCGCCCGCCATCTCCTGCAGCAGCACCTGCTGCGGGTGGTCGCCCTCGGCCTCGGCCACGGCCAGCACCCGGAAGGGCGTGCCGGGCGGGAAGAGCACGCGCTCCTCGGTCGACGCGGTCACGCGGTCCGCCACCTCGACGCGGCGGCCGGTGGCCGACCAGATCAGGTACTCGGTGGCGCCCTCGATGCGGCCCGCCGGGTTCACGACGGCGTCGAGCAGGCCGTGCTCCACCAGCACGTCGCCGCTGCGGTAGCGGCGCGGGCCGGTCTGGCCGGTGACGCCCCACACCGTCGCCACGCCGCTGTGCACGGGCAGGCGGTTCAGGCCCGAGACGATGCAGGCGACGTACGGGCGCAACCGCCCGAGGCGGCCCATGCGCAGCGTGTCGACGACCATCTCCTCGTCCTGCGACACGTACGCGAGCAGTGCCGTCAGGTCCGTGACCATGGCCTCGAACGCCGCCGGGTCCTCCTCGGCGTCGGGACGTTGTGCGAGCAGACGGCAGACCGTGGCCGCGAGGGCGCCGTAACGCTCGCCCAGCGCGCGTCGGACCGTGTCGCGTTCTGCGTCCGAGCTGCTGTGCTCGGGCAGAACGGTCTCGCGCTCGACGCTGCCGTCGTCCGGGAGCTCCCACAGCGCCAGCGGCGCCAGCGGCAGCGGGCCGTCCACGCGGAAGCGGATGGGGGCGGAGTCCGGGTCGTCGGACGGGAACGCGGCCTCGTCCGGGTCGTCGAGCGCGTGCGACGGCACGGTCGCCATCGCCGGACCGGCCTCCATCGACGCGTACGCCGGGCGTTCCGGTTCGGGGTCGGCCGGCGTGACGGCGGCGAAGAAGCCGGTGCCGTTGTCCGTCGAGTCACGGGCCGACAGCGCCTGCTTGGCCGCGTTCAACGCCGAGGCGAGCTGGCCGGAGCCGGCCGCGGGTGCGGCGGGAGGAGCCGCCGGAGGCGGCGGGGGCGGAGGTGACACCTTGGCGTCGCAGAACACCAGCCGCAGCAGCTTGCGCACCTCGGGTTCGAGGCGTTCCACGAGAGCGGCACCGTGCACCGCGACCGCACCGGGCGTCGTACGTCCGGGCGTGCCCACGGTCAGACGCGCCCACTCCGGGTCGACGGGCTGAGAGCGCACCTCGGCCGCGTTGTACGGCTCGTCGTGCTCACGCACCCACAGGCCCGAGGGCACGACCTCCAGCACGACACCGTCGCCGAGGGAGAACACGCCGGGTGAGACCTCGGCGAGTCCCGGCACCGGCGCGCGATAGCCGGACACGGTCGGGAAGGTCTCGTCGGGCAGGAACGTCACCTCGGTGACGAACGGCCGCCACGTCTGCTGCCCGCGCGGGTCGACCGCGATGACCGCGGGACCGCCGGTGCGCAAGTTGCCGGACGGCAGGCCGGTGAACATCGCGATCGGCTCGCCGAGCTGGTCCGCGACGAGCCGTCCCAGCGAGGCGTCGACGCCGTACGGGACGAGCCGCACGCGCGACCGGGCCGCCTGGGGCAGCGCCGTGAGCAGGCGGCACACCTCGTCGGTTGGGATCGCGGACTGGCCGGGACCGCCGACGACGACCGTCAGCACGTTCTCGCGGCACGGCAGCGCCACGATCGGCCGCGAGTCCTGGGCGGACGGGTCGAACGGCGGCTGCTGCGCGCGCAGCCACAGGCCGGCGGGCACGGGTTCGGAGATGCCGACCTCGCCCGTGGGCCACGGGGAGTTCGGGTCCATCGCCTCCCACTGCGGCACCGGGAAGCGGCGGCCGAACGGCATCGGCGACGCGTTGGGCTGGAACTTCACCCAGCTGCCGTAGCCCTGCGCGCCCACGACGAACGCGGCGCCGGGCACCGTGGTCAGCACGCCGTCCGGCGCCACGACCTCGGCCTGCAGCTGCTCGGACAGCCACTGCGCGGGCGCCGTCGGCCGCATCGAGCCCGCGTGCGAGACCGCGAGCCGGATCGGCCCGCGGCCGTTCAGCGCGGTCACGACGTGCGGCCAGAAGGTGCTCTGGTCGCCGCTCGGGAAGTCGACGACGACCACGGTGCGGCCGCGGTCGACGGGCAGGGTGCGCGCGAGGTTGGTCGCAGCCTGGTTCGGTCCCTCCGCGGAGGAGACCACGAGCGTCGCCCCGACGAAGTTCGCCGCGTACGGCTCCCTGCGGGGTGCTGCCGGTTCCGGCGGCGGTGGCGGTGGTGGCGCCACTGCTGCCGGGGGCTGCTCGACGGGGTACAGATCCGAGTTCGTGAGCTCGCTCGAACTCGGTGTCTGTGTCTGCTGGTCGCCATGGGCGGCGGCACGTCGGCCCATCAAGCGCCTGATCACCTCCGTGCCATCCCGTTCACTCGCCCTTTCGGCTTAACCGGGCAACGGTGGTGCACGCTATCAAGACGCGCAGCATCCATGTCACCCAGTCGGGTGGTTTGACCTCATCCGATCGATACCCACACGGCGCGCGCTCGTCCACACACCCCGTGAGGACCGATGATCGCCGAGGCCGAGTAGGCCTTCCGCCCGTCCCTGCCGAGCTCCCACGCCAGGAGCACGTGGTCCACGCCGAGCTCCACCGGGTGCTCCACCTGCGCGACGAACGTGCCCAGCACGAACGCGGGACCGCCGTCCGGGGCGACGGGCTGCGCCGACGGGCAGTCGAGCGCGGCCCAGACGACCTCCGGCAGGACGTGGGTCCCGTCGTTCGGCAGCACGTCCGAGGGCCGCCAGACCCCGGCCCACTCCGGCCGGCCGTCGAGCGGGCCGAGCAGCGCCCCGATGCCGTCGTCCCGGCCGGAGCCGCACCCGAAGCAGGTCGGGAACGGGTGCCGCTCGCGCCACGGCACCTTCGCCTGGGCCTCCAGCGCCTCGTCGAGCGTCGGCGCGGCGGGCACGTCGAGGTCGAGCACCGCGGGCTCGGCCGAGGCGACCACGGTCTCGCCGTCGAGCAGCTCACCGTCGCGGACCTGCATCTCGCGGTCCAGCGGAACGGGTGTGCGCAGGCGGACGCTCACGGCGCGCGAGTCGACGTGCGCGGCGAGCAGCCCCGCCGAGTAGCCGCCGTTGCCCGACCCCGGCGGGCCGTTGAACCGGGACGCGACCAGCACGGTGCTCACGACAGCGCCTCCGCGTACACCCACTGGCCGTTCTCGCGGACGAACCTGCTCCGCTCGTGCACGATCCCGCCGACGTAGTGCGCCCGGAACTCGACGACGCCCTCGTTCTGCAGCAGCCCGCCGTTCTCGGTGGCCACGACCTCGAGCTTGAGCCAGCGGTCGGTGGAGTCGATCCCGGCGGTCTCGGGACGGTTCTTCGCGGCCCACGTGCGCAGCAGGTAGTCCTCGTCGGACACGGCGAAAGCGCTGTAACGCGACCGCATCAGCTGCTCGGCGGTGGCCGCGGTGCGGGCCCCGGAGTGCAGCGCGCCACAGCAGTCCACATAGGACTGACCGGTCCCGCAGGGGCACAGTTTGGTGTTCACGTCCACATCATGCCTGGTGAACCCGTTAGAACCGATGGCGCACCGCGTACGTACCCCTTGTCAGGACTGACTCGCGGGAGGCGGAGGAGGCTGGCGTGAGCGTCGACAGCAGGACTGAGCTCGTACCGCTGCGCACGTGGTTCGGGCTGCGGTGGCGCGGCTACGACCGCGACGAGGTGGACGACTACGTCGCCGAACTGGAGGCCGAGCTCCGCCTGGTCACGGCCGACCGCGACGCGTCGGAGGCCCGCGCGGACGCCCTGGCGAGCCGGCTGATGTCGGTCCAGGAGGAGAACGTGGCGTTGCAGGACGGCCTGCACCGCATCTGCCTGACCCCGATCGACCCGAAGGGCCTGCCCGAACGCCTGGCCCGCATGGTCGCCCTGGCCGAGGAGGAACGCCGCGACGTCATCAGGGACGCCCAGCTCCAGGCCCTGATGATCGTGGGCGAGGCCGAGCAGCGCGCCCGGCAGCTCGACGAGGAGGCCGCCGCGAAGCGCGAGGACGTCCGCGAGGACTTCCGCCTGGCGATGTCGGCCCGCCGCGCCGAGGCGATGCGTGCGCTGGCCGAACTGCGCAGCGTCGCCCGGGACGAGGCGGAGCGGATCATCGCGGAGGCGAAGGTGCAGAGCCTGCACATCGAGTAGCCGCCGGGCGGGGTCGCCGCTAGGCGAAGAACCGGTTCATCCCGTCCACGTCCGACAGGAACGTCTCGATCCGCGCGACCTTGCCGTCCCGCAGCGTGAAGACGGTCGCGAGGTGCTCGTCGAGCACGGCGTCGTCCCTGGTCGCGGTGTTGTGCAGGTTCAGCGCCACGTTGTCGCGGCTGACCAGCACGTGCAGCAGCGCGAAGTTCACGCCGAACGACGAGATGAGCTCGGCCCGCTCCGCCACGCCGGCGGGGCCGGTGGCGGTGCCGGAGATCCGGTTGTCGCCGGGCAGGGTCCAGGTCACGTCCTCGGTCATGAGGTCGCGCAGCAGCGACCAGTCCTTGCCGCCCAGCGCCTTCATGAAGGTCGCCGCCACGTCCTGCTTGACCTGTTCGGCCGTCATCGTGCACTCCTCACTGTTCGATTCAATTCGAACCGTAACAGTTCGATTCAAGTCGTACAATCGGGCCGTGGAGAACGACGAGGGGCCGGCCAGGGGCGACATCACCATCGAGGCGGTGCTCGCGGCGCTGGACCACCCGCTGCGGCTGCGGGTGGTCAGGGCGCTCGCGGCGACCCGGGAGATGACCTGCCAGGAGATCCTCCCGGAGGTCACCAAGAGCACCGCGAGCCACCACTGGAAGGTGCTGCGGGAGGCCGGGGTCGTCGAACAGCGGCGCGAGGGGCGGTACCTGTACCTGCGGCTGCGGCGCGACGACCTGGACAGCCGGTTCCCCGGCGTGGTGGACGCCGTCGTCCTCGGGTGAGCGGACTCAGGCGGTGTCCACGACCTCGTGCATGCCGAGGCGGCGGTTCAGCGCACCGGTGGCCCGTGCGATCGTCCTGCGCGGCAGCAGCCGCGGGACCCACGTCATCGACCGGTTGACGAGCCGGCTCGCCGTCCGGCCCGGGAAGGACACCGCGCGCCGCCGCGCGAAGTCGTCGAGCGTGCGGGCCGCCACGGTCTCGGGCGTGTCCGCGATCGGGTGGATCGTGGCCGACGTGCCGTCGAAGAACGCCGTCGCGACCGGGCCGGGGTGCGCGGCCATGACGTGGACGCCGGTGCCGCGCAGCTCCTCGGCCAGCGCCTCCGTGAACGACAGCACGAACGCCTTGGTCGCGGCGTAGGTGGCCTGGTACGGCATGGGCTGGAAGGCCGCGGTCGAGGCGACGTTGATGATGCCGCCCGTGCCGCGGGCGACGAGGCCGGCGCCGATCGCGTACGTCAGGGCGAGCAGGCCGTCGACGTTGAGCGCGACCGAACCGAGCTGCGGCTCCAGCGGGCGGGTGAGGAACGGCCCGGCACTGCCCGCGCCCGCGTTGTTGACGAGCAGGTCGACGGTCAGGCCGCGCTCGCGCAGCTCGTCCAGGACCCGCCGCGGCCCGTCGGCGGCGGCCAGGTCGCCCACGACGATCTCCGCGCTGCCGCCGCGCTCGCGGATCTCCGCGGCGAGCCCCCGCAGGCCTTCCTCCGACCGGGCCAGCAGCACCACGCGCGCACCCCGCTCGACCAGCTCGACCGCGATCGCGCGACCGATCCCCTTCGACGCGCCGGTGACGAGCGCGGTCAGTCCTTCGTAGCCCACGGTCCACTCCACTAGTTCGAGTCTCGAAGCATCTTCCTCCCGGCACGATACTTCAAGTTTCGAACTAACGTAAGATGTGGGCATGACCGGGTCCGACCTCACCGCGGCGGTCGTCGCGGTCTACGACACGTGGATGCGGACCGTCGACCTGGTCGAACCGGTGCTCGCCGCACACCGCCTCACGACGGCGACGTTCCAGGCGCTGTGGGCGATCTCGCCGGACGAGGACCCGCCGTCGATGAAGACGCTGGCCGAGCGCCTCTACTGCAACGCCCCGAACCTGACGTTCATGACGAACCAGCTGGCCGACCGCGGCCTGGTGGAACGCGTCGTGGACCCGTCCGACCGCCGCTCCCGCGTGCTGGTGCTCACCGCGAAGGGACGCGAGGTCCGCGGCGAGGTGGTCGAGGCGGTGCTGGCGAAGACGCCGCTGGGCACCCTGTCCGAGGCCGAGCTGCACCAGCTGTCCGGGCTGCTGGCCCGCGCGCTGCGCCGTTAACCGAACGCGCGGCGCACCGTCTGCGCCAACGCCTCCCGCCGGCGTTCGTGGTCGGCGTCCGGGTCGGCGGTCGTCGCGGTGAAGAACAGGCTGGCGGGCGACCACGTGAGCGCGAGCGTGGACACCATCGCGAGGACGTCGCCCGGGTCGAGGGCCGGGTTGACGACGCCGGAGCGCTGCGCCTCGGCGATGGCCCCGAGCTTCTCCGCGGTCTGCTCCGGCATCGAGTCGACCAGCACTCCCGCCGGGATCCGTTCCAGCCTCGCCCACGTGGCCAGCCGCACGAGCTCCGGCCTGGCCAGGCACTCGTCGTAGAGGCGGACGGCGTAGCCGGGCAGGTCGTCCGCGGTGAACGGCACGATGGTGACGAGCTCGTCGGCCTGCTGGCGGAACACCGTGTCGAAGAGGCGCTCCTTGTCGCCGAAGTAGGCGTAGAGCTGCGCCTTGTTCGCCTTGGCGGTGGCCGAGATGCGGTCGACCCGCGCGCCCGCGATCCCGTAGGTCGCGAACTCCCCGGCCGCCGCGTCGAGCAGACGCTGCCGGGTGGCGTTGCCGTCCTTCACGACCGCATCCTAACCAACCCGTTGGTTTGCCCGGAGCGTGACCTTGTGCTTACCTGAAGGAGTAACTAACTAGTTTGTTTGACCGCGAGGGAGCGATTGTGCAGGTCCACGCCTACGCCGCACGGAAAGCCGGCGGCCCCCTGGAGCCCTACGAGTACGACAGCGGGCCGTTGGGCGCGCACGAGGTCGACGTGCGGGTGACCCACGGCGGCATCTGCCACACCGACATCGGCGTGATCGACGACGAGTTCGGCGCCTCCCGGTTCCCGGTGGTCGCCGGGCACGAGGCCGTCGGCGTCGTGCACGCCGTGGGCTCCGCGGTCGACCAGTCCGTCCTGCCGGTGGGGCGACGGGTCGGCGTGGGCGCCATCGCGGGCTCGTGCTTCCACTGCGAGTGGTGCCTGGGCGGTCAGACCAACCTCTGCCCCGCCAGGGACGACACCGTCCTGCGCGGCGACCGCGGCGGCTTCGCGAGCCACGTCCGCGCGAGCGACTGGCGGCACGTGCACCCGATCCCCGACGCCCTCCCGTCCGCGCAGGCCGCGCCGTTGCTCTGCGCCGGCACGACGGTCTTCTCCCCGCTGCTGGTCAACGGCGTCCTGCCGACCCACCGCGTCGCCGTGGTCGGCATCGGGGGCCTGGGCCACCTCGCGATCCAGTTCCTGGCGAAGTGGGGCTGTGCCGTCACCGCGATCTCGCGTACGGAGGACAAGCGCGCCGACGCGGAACGCTTCGGTGCCACCGGTTTCCTCGCCTCGGGCGAGGAGGGCGCGGTGCGGGCGGCCGCCGGGACGTTCGACTTCGTCCTGTCCACGGTCTCGGCGAACCTGCCGTGGGACGACTACGTCGGTCTGTTGCGGCCACAGGGAAAGCTCTGCGTCGTCGGCGTGCCGGACAAGCCCGTCGCCGTCTCGCCGCTGAGCCTGCTGCCCGCGGCCAAGCAGGTGATGGGCGGCATCGTCGGGTCCGCCGCGCACACCCGGCAGATGCTGGACTTCGCCGCCCGCCACGACATCCGGCCCGTCGTGGAGACCTTTCCCGTCGCGGACTTCGACGAGGCGCTCGGCCGTGTCCGCGCGGGCACCGCCCGCTACCGCGCGGTCGTCGAGTTCGGGTGAGCGGTCAGCCCGACCGCTGCGCGATGCGGTCGGCGGCCCGGTGGAGGTTCTGCCCGCGGTAGAGGTCGACGGCCTCCTGCCAGGACCGCTCCGCGGCGTCGCGCTCGCCGAGGTCGCGGTGGGTGTCGCCGAGCGCGGCGAGGGTGCCCGCCTGCCGGTAGGTGTTGTCGAGGTCGCGCCACAGGTCGAGCGCGCCCGCGTAGTGCCGGAGCGCCTGGGCGTGGTCGCCGGTGTTGCCCGCGATCGCGCCGAGGCTGTCGAGGCTGTCCGCCTGGCCGTAGACGTCGTGGTGGCGCAGGCACAACGCGAGCGCGGACTCGCAGAAGTGCCGGGCGCGGGCGTGCTGGCCGAGCCGGGTGTACGAGGCGCCCATCATGCTCAGCGCCCGGACCTCCCAGCGCGTGGTGCCGGTGCGCCGGTACAGGACCATCGCCTCGGTGAGGTGGGCCAGCACGCCGCGGTCGTCCTTGCGCCACGTCAACGCCAGCGCCAGCACGAGGTGCGCGCCCGCCAGGCCGACCGTGTCGCCGACCTGCTCCGCCAGCGCCAGCGACCGCCTCAGGTGCAGCAACGCCTCCGCGTCGCGGCCCAGCGGCGCGTAGACCAGGCCGAGCCGCCGGTGCGCGCGGGCCTGCACGGCGAGGTCGCCGAGCCGTTCCGCGGCGACCAGGCCCACCCGCCAGGAGGCGATGTTGTCGTGCAGGTGCCCGCGCCGGTAGTGGAAGTTGTCCAGCGACCAGGCCAGCTGCCAGACGACGGTGTCCCAGCCCTGGTCCTCGGCCGCGCGGCGGGCCGCCAGGACGCAGCCGTGGTTGGCGTCGAACCACGCCATCGCGGCGGCCCCGTCGGGCAACGGCCGCGGGGCGCAGTCGGCCGGTTCGAGCGCGATCGGCGGGTGCTGCCGGTCGAGCAGCCTGCTGCCGTCGTGCGCGGTGTGCAGGTAGTAGTCGACGACCCGCCGCAATGCATTGCGCCGCACCGGTTCCGGTTCGTCCGCCAGTGCGACGGCGTGGGCGTGCTGGCGGACCAGGTCGTGGAAGCGGTACCGGCCGGGAGCGGGTTCCAGGAGCAGGTGGTCGTCGACGAGGCTCTCCAGCAGCCGTTCGGCCTCGGCGAGGCCCACGGCCGCGAGCGCCGCGGTGGCGTGCGCGTCGAAGTCCGGGCCGGGGTGGATGCCGAGCAACCGGAAGACGCGGCGCCGTGGCGCGTCGAGGTGTTCGTAGGACAGGGCGAACGCCGCCGCCACGCTCCGGTCGCCCGCCTCCAGCTCGGTGAGCGGGGAATGCGCCTGCCGCAGGCGTTCCGCTAGGTAGCCGGCCGTCCACGCCGGACGGGCGCGCAGCCGGGCGGCGGCGATGCGGATCGCCAGCGGCAGATGACCGCACAGCGCGACGACCTCGTGCACCGAGCACTCCTCGCCGTCACCGCCCGCGACGCTGGTGAACAGGGCGACCGCGTCCTCCTGCGGCAGCACGTCCAGCGACACGACCTGCGTGGCGTCGAGGTCGACCAGCCGGCGGCGGCTCGTGATCAGCGTCAGGCTGCGCGACGTGCCGGGCAGCAGCGGGCGCACCTGCGCGGCGTCGGCGGCGTTGTCGAGCACCACGAGCACCGACCGGGTGGCCAGCTCCGCCCGCCACAGGGCCGCCCGCGCGTCCGGGTCCTGCGGGATCCGGTCCCCCGGCACGCCCAGCGCCCGCAGCAACGTGTCCAGCGCCGCCATCGGGGTCAGCGGCCGCTGGCTCGACGCGTGGCCGTGCAGGTCGATGAACAGCCGGTCGTGGTAGTCGGCCGCGAACCGGTGCGCCGCGTGCACCACCAGCGTCGTCTTGCCGACCCCGGCCATCCCGTCGATCGCCTCGATCACCACGGCGTGCCGGCCGGTGTCGCGCGCGGCCGCCAGCAGGGCCAGCTCGGCTTCGCGCCCGGCGAAGTCCGGGACGTCGCCCGGCAGGTCGTCGCGGGCCGGTTCGTCCGGGGTGGCGGCGGGCACGCCGAACAGCCGGGCGTCGTTGTCGAGCACCTGCTGGTGGATCTCGGACAGCCGCGGGGACGGGTCGAGCCCGAACTGCTCGACGAGCACCGTGCGGGCGCGCAGGAACGCGTCGAGCGCCTCGGCCTGCCGGCCGGACCGGTACAGCGCCGTCATCAGCTGCCCCCACAGGCGTTCCCGGCCGGGATGCCGTTCGGTCAGCACGGCGAGCTCCTCGACCAGCGCCACTCCCGCGCCGGTCGCGAGCTCGGCGTCGACGCGGTCCTCGACGGCGCCCAGCCGCAGGCCCTCCAGTCGCGCGGCCTCCGCCCGCAGCACCGGCGTCGCCGAGAACTCGCCGTAGGCGTCGCCCCGCCACAGCGTCAGCGCGAGCGACAGCTGCTCGGCGGCGTTCGCGGCCCTGCCCGCGGACAGCGCGTCCCGCCCCGCCTCGACGAGCCGTTCGAACCGGCGGGCGTCGACGACGTGCGGGTCGAGCCGCAGCACGTACCCCGCCGGGTGCGTGACGATCAGCCGGTCGACGGCGAGCGCGCGCCGCAGCCGGGAGACGTAGCTGCGCACGGTGCGGTGCGCGTCGGGCGGGGACTGCGGTCCCCACAACGCCTCCACCAGCGTGCCGACGGTCGTCACCCGCCCCGCGTTGGCCGTCAGCAGCGCGAGCAACGTCCGGATCCGCGGACCACCCAGGTCGAGCACCTCGTCCTGCACCCGCACCTCGAACGGCCCCAGCACCTGGAACTGCGGCGGCTGTGCGGCGGAAACCGTGTCCACGCAAGACAAGGAGTCGGCCGACGCGTCCCGGATACGGTGCGATGTGTCGCGGTCCGACAAACCCAGTCATCACCGGAAACCCTGTCAGGAAAAGGACAAACGGCCGTATCCGCCGTCGTAGTGGACGAGCGGCCTCGCGCCCGGCGCGCCGCGCTCGACCGCCACCACCAGACCGATCACCAGGGCGTGCCGGCCCAGCCGGACCCGTTCCAGCGGCGCGACCCGCCACCGGGACAGCACCCCGTGCAGCGCGGGCAGCCCCGCGCTGTCGCGGTACCACCTCGTGCCGGGACCGAACTTGTCCGCCCCCGGCCTGCTGAACGCGCGGGCGACGTCCTCCTGGTCGTCCGCCAGCAGGTGGACCGCGACGTGCTCGGCGGTCTCGACGACCGCCCACGACGCCGCCTTCGTGCTGATGGCGAACGACACCACGGGAGGGTCGAGGGACACGGGCGCGATCGACGTGGCGCAGAACCCCACCGGCGCGTCCAGTCCGGCGGTGACGACCGCGACGCCCTTGGCGTGCTGGTGCAGCGCCACCGGCAGGCCGGTCGCGGCGGTGGTCGTCATGCCACGCCCTCCGCGATCTTTCCCGCGTGCGGCGAGACCTCGTCGCCGTAGCCCGCGAGGTGCGCCTCCCAGTCGACGCGGGCTCCGGCGTCGTCACCGAGGGCCTGCCGGCTCACCCCGCGCAGGTAGAGCAGGTCCGGGTCGCCGGCTCCGGCGGCGAGCGCGGCGTCGAGGTCCCGGACGGCCTGGCGGTGGTTGCCCAGCTCCTGCGACGCGATCGCGCGGTTCACGCGCAGCACCGGGTCGTCGGCGATGCGGAGGGCCTCGGTGAGGTCCTCCACCGCCTGGTCCGGGCGGCCGGTCGTGAACGCCAGCACCGCCCGGTTCCCCCACGCCGCCACCAGGGTCGCGTCCTGCTCCAGCGCGGCGGAGTAGGCCGCCCACGCCGCCTCGTGCTCTCCCGCCTCGGCGAGCAGGCTGCCGCGGGCCGCGAGCAGCCGGGCGTTGCGCGGGTCGAGGGCCAGACCGTGCTCGACGTCGACGCTCGCGCGACCGGCGTCTCCCCCGGCCAGCAGCAGGTCCACCCGGTTCACGAGCGAGTCGACGTGGTCGGGTTCGAGCTCCAGCGCGTAGTCGAGGTCCCGCAACGCGCCCTCGTCGTCCCCGAGCTCGCGGAGCAGGTCCGCGCGGTTGTAGTGCGCCTCGTGGAACGGCGGGCTGAGCCGGATCGCCGCCGCGTAGTCGTCCATCGCCTCCGCGGTGCGGCCCGCCGCGCGCCGGACCGTGGCGCGGTCGAAGTAGTACTCGCCGTAGTTCGGGTCACGCCGGATGACGTCGTCGTAGTCGCGCAACGCCTCCGCGTGCTTCCCCATCGCCGCCAGCACCTGGGCCCGGTTGTGCGTGAGCACCGACCGGTGCAGGAGCTGCTCCTCGTGCCCGAGGTGCGAGTCGGTCATCCCGATGGCCTCGTTCACGAGGTCCAGCGCCGCCTGCAGATCACCGCGGTGCAGCTCGACCAATGCCTTGCCGTTGCGCATGAACGCGCCGTTGAACGTGCGCCGTTCGGGCTTGGGGTAGTTGTCGGCGAGGACGATCGAGATGTTCGACCACTCCAGTGCGAGCTCGTGGTCCAGCGCGTCCTTCGGCAGGTAGCGGGTGTGCAGCATCGCGGTCATGTAGCTCGACCGCATGTGCATCTCGGCGTCGGTGGTGTGCCGCAGCTCCCCCAGGTACCGCGCGGCCTCCTCGCCCGGCCCGAGGTACGACAGGCACGCGGCGACCTTGGTGGTCAGGTTCCAGTACAGGTGCGGGTGCTCGGCCGCGGAGACCAGCTCCCGGCCGCGCAGCGCCAGGTCCATCGAGGCGTGGTAGTACCCCAGCTCCAGGCAGCGCGTCGTGGCGGTCAGCAGCGTCTCGCCCGCGACGACGGGGTCCGTTCCGCGTTCGCGGTGGTACGGCACGGCACCGAGCTCGAAGCTCGGTTCTCCCGACGCCAGCAGCACTTCCGCCCGCGCGGAGTGCCGCCGCGCCCGTTCGTCCGCGGGAAGTGCCCGGTACGCCTGGAGAACAGCCTCGTCGTCCAGCACGCCGTCGGAGTCGACGTACAGCTGCGCGAGGTCGCCTTCCAGCACGGGCGTCCGCACGCGTCGCGCCCCGGTGTCGGCGTACCGGGCCAGCGCGGCCGCGAGCACCTCGTCGTCGCCGGGGTCGTCGAGCTCGACCACGACCGTCAGCCGCCGGGGATCGCAGCGCCGCAACAACACCCGCAGCAGCTCGCGGTCCGTCTCGTCGGCCTGGTCCACGTCCGTGAACGCGACGACGACGCCGTCCGGGTGCAGCACCCGCGCCCAGTCCAGCAGCAGCTCCGCCACGCCGTGCACCAGCCGTTCGGTGCGGCCGGCGGAGTAGAACCGCGTCCGCTCCCTCGGCTCGGCGGCCTCGGTCAGCGTCTTCTCCGGCAACGGCAGCACGACGGCCAGCTCCGGCGCGACCGCGACGACGTTCGTGGCCCGCGGCAGCACGAGATCGGCGTTGTGCGCCAGCAGTTCCGGCACGACCCGCCGCAGCAGCGCACCGGCCCCGGTGTAGGGCCCGCGCAGCCGGCGGTGGCATCCAGTCTCGACGTGCGGGCTCGGTGCGGGTGGCAGCGAGTCCGAGGTGACCGCCCGGCAGTGCCGGGCCCGCGGTGAGGTCATGAGAGCTCTCCTTGAGCAACCCTGGTGCGGTTCCGGGCGCGCCGGTCCCGCACGGTGACGTGGATCAGCAGGCCCGCCTGCGCGACGGCCATGCCGAGGAAGACGAGCGTGTCGACCACTTCCGAGGCCGGCGTGTCCGGCGCGGCGAGCCGTTCGAACACCGTCGACCAGAACCGCCACACCGTCGGGATGCCGGCCCAGGCGAGGCTGCCGAGTGAGAACCCGTAGCCCAGCACCAGCAGCGGCGCGTACCAGCGGGCCACCACGAGGTCCCGGTCCGTCCACTCCCCGTCCGGAGCCCGGGCGGGCCGCCGCAGCAGCCGCCGCACCCGCGACCGGATGAGGAACCGCGTGGCGTTCTGGAGGTCCGCGCACCGCAGGGCCGTCGCGATCACGTGGTACAGGTCGGTTTCCAGGTAGAACATGAACTGCCACACCAGCCGCAGCAGCGTGCTGAACGAGATGGCGAGCAGCATGCCGGGCACCCACCCCGGCGCGTGGCCGTCGAGTGCAGCGGCGGCCAGCGTGAACACCGCCACCAGCAGCGCGTCCAGCAGCATCCCCGCCAGGAACGGCAGGTACCGCTGCCGGCGCGGCACGCTGAGCAACGAGTCCAGCCGCGTCTCCGCGACCAGGTAGTACAGCCGGCGCCCGATCCCGAGCGTCGACGGCAGCCCGAGCCGGCGCCCGGCCAGCACGTGGAACCACTCGTGCAGCAGCACCAGCGGGATCTGCGTGAACGTCAGCACGATCGGGATCAGCGAGATGTGGTCGGTGAAGAAGAACGCGTGGTACGACGGGCGCAGCGCCGGGTCGCGCACCATCGCGGCGACCGCAGCCACGACCAGCGAGACGTACAGGACCCACGCGGGCCACGAGAAGGCCCACCGCCCGGCGCGCTGCCACCGCACCGGCTTCTCGACCGGCGCCTCCGCGTCCTCGGCGACCAGGAACCCCAGCTCGTCGAGCACCTCGAAGAAGTCGTCGAAGTCGAGCGGCGTCCCGCACTCCCGCTCGTACCACGCGGCGACCTCGCCGACCGGCCTCCCGGCCCCCAGCAGCCGCAACGTCTCCGCTCCCTCCTGCGGGAACATCGCGTAGGAACCGGTGTCCGGGCGGCCGACCATGACCCCGTCGCGTTCCGCCACCATCGTGAGCCGGTGCAGGCGAACGGACATGCGACACCCCCTGTCTGATGAGGAGAAGTGGAAGGCCGGAGCCGGCCGCGCCCTCCGCGGGCCGGCCCCGGCCGGGGCACTCGGATCAGCTGGCCGAACACGGGCAGTAGTAGCTCGGGCTCGTCAGGCGGATCGTCCCGGCCTTGCGGATCGACATCTTCTGCATGGTTCCTCCTCCCCTCGGTCGAACGACTCCGCCGACGGTGCCAGGCGCCGTCGACAGTCCGTCGACAGTCGGTCGACAACACGCGAGAACGGCCTGGCCGCTGTGCGCGACCAGGCCGTTCTCGTTGCAGGACAGGGGGATCAGGCAGGCAGGGTGTCTCCGGGGAAAACGAGGCACGGCAGCGTCGCGAGGCTGTAGGGCCTGGCCGTCGCGGCC
This sequence comes from Lentzea sp., assembly GCF_036380075.1. Lineage (NCBI taxonomy): Bacteria > Bacillati > Actinomycetota > Actinomycetes > Pseudonocardiales > Pseudonocardiaceae > Lentzea > Lentzea sp. The sequence continues at coordinate 43,747 of NZ_DASVFL010000112.1, forward strand.
GGCACCCGGATCTGGTCGTCGGTCACGAGGTACCTCCCACGCGTTCGGCCAGCGAGACGATGATGCCCTCGGGCCCCCGGACGTAGGCCATCCGCCACACGTCCTCGTACTGCCCGATGCCGCCCACCAGTCCGTACCCGGCCGCGGCGGCGTGGTCGACGGCCGCCTGGAGGTCGCGCACCTCGAAGGCGACGTTGCGCAGGCCGAGCTCGTTCGCGGGCGCGGCGGGTGAGCCGGGCAGGTGGTCGGGCCGCGTGAAGCTCGACAGCTCCAGCGTCGTGCCGCCACCGGGCACGCGCAGCATGACGATCTCGGTCCGGGCGCCGGTCATGCCGATCACCGTGTCCAGGAACTCGCCTTCGACGGCCATCTTCTCGCCGGCCTCGAGACCGAGACCGACGAAGAACGCCGTCACGGCGTCCAGGTCGGCCACGGTGATGCCGATGTGGTCGAAGCGCTGCACGAACGTCATCGGACTCCGCCCTCCCGGGGATTGGCTGGGAGGACCGTAACACTCGAAGTTCCTTAAGGGAACTCCACAAGTCTGGCCAGCTTCGCCGGGGCGAGCTTGCGGTAGCTCTCCGCGAGCAGCTCCCCGATCTCCGCCCAGTCCGCACCGGGCAGCACCTTCACGCCCACGACGTCGTGCCCCCACGCCGCCCGGAAGAACGGCTCCCCGCCCTCGACCAGCGCCTCGAACTCCTCGGGCCGCGCGCGGAACGTCATGACCACCGTCGGCTCGGTCAGCTCCGCCGCCCGGCTGTACGCGCCGTCCTGACCGGGGTGCGCCGTGAAGACGTGCACGAACGTGCGGGTGCGGACGCGCCACCGCGTCCCCACCCACGCCGCCTCCTCACGGCTCTCCGGCAGCCGCGCGCAGATCGCGCGCAGCTCGTCGAGCACCTCGGCCGGCACGTCCGCGCGATCGCCCACTAGTCCCTCTCGAGGAGATGCCCGACCACGTCCGGGCCGGGATGCGCGTGACCGGACCCGTCACGGCGCGGGTCGACGTCCGGCAGCTCCACCGGCGAACCCTTGTCGTCCGCACCGGCCGGCCTGCTGCCGATCCACGCCACCACCAGGTGCGTCTCGCCCTTCAGGAACCGCTGCGACCGCACACCGCCCGTGGCACGGCCCTTGGCCGGGTACTCGCTGAACGGCGTCACCTTCACGCTCTGCCCGGACGACGTGACGACCATCGGCTCGCCGTGCTCGGCGTCGTCCGTGCGGATCGCGCCGAAGAACACCACGTACGCGTCACCGCTGAGGTTGATGCCCGCCATGCCGCCGCCCTTGAGACCCTGCGGCCGCACCAGCTTCGCGTCGTAGCGCAGCAACGACGAGTCGGAGCTGACGAACGCCAGCGTCTCGCTGCCGTCGGTCAGCCACGTGCAGCCCACGACCTCGTCGCCGTCCTTGAGCGAGATGACCTCGAACTCGTCCGACCGCACCGGCCACTCGGGCACGCACACCTTCACCGTGCCCAGCTTCGTGCCGAGCGCGATGCCCGGCGAGTCCTTCGGGTCGAGCGGCGCGATGCCGACGACCTTCTCGCCCTTCTCCAGCGGCACCAGCTCACTGGCCGCCATCCCGCCGCGCAGCGACACCGTCCCGCTCTGCTCCGGCAGCACCGGCAACGGCAGCACGTCCGTCTTGAACGCCCGCCCGCGGTTCGTGACCAGCACGACCTGCCCCCGCGCGGTCGAGTGCACCACCGCCGCCACCGCGTCGTGCTTCACCCGCCCCGCCCGGCGCTTGCCCTCCGACGCCTCCTCCGACTCCGCCGCGGTCCGCGCGACGAGCCCGGTGGCGCTGAGCACGACCTGGCACGGGTCGTCCGCGACCTCCAGCGGCCCGGCGGGCTTCGACGCCGCCAGCACCTCCTTCAGGTCGCCGTCGATCAGGCTGGTCCGGCGCTCCCCGCCGAGGTCCTTCGCCACCGCGGCCAGCTCGGCCGACACGAGCTTGCGAAGCACGCTCTCGTCGTCGAGGATCGCCGACAGCTCGGCGATCTCCTTCGTCAGCTTGTCCTGCTCCCCCTCGAGCTCGAGCTTGTCGAACTTCGTGAGGCGGCGCAGCGGCGTGTCGAGGATGTAGGACGACTGGATCTCCGACAGCTTGAACTGCTTCATCAGGCCGTCCCTGGCGGCCGCGGCGTTCTCGCTGCCCCGGATCAGCTTGATGACCTTGTCGATGTCGAGCAGGGCCTTGAGCAGACCCTCGACCAGGTGCAACCGCTCCTCGCGCTTGCGGCGCCGGAACTTCGTGCGCCGCGTGACGACCTCGTAGCGGTGCCGCAGGAAGACCTCCAGCAGCTCCTTGAGCCCGAGCGTCTGCGGCTGCCCGTCGACCAGCACCAGGTTGTTGATGCCGAACGACTGCTCCATCGGCGTCAGCCGGTACAGGTCCGCCAGCAAGGCCTGCGGGTTCACGCCCACCTTGCACTCGATGACGAGCCGGATGCCGTTCTCGCGGTCGGTGAGGTCCTTGACGTCCGCGATGCCGGTCAGCCGCTTGGACTTGTTGACCTCGTCGGTGATCTTCTCGACGATCCGCTCGGACCCCACCCCGTACGGCAGCTCGGTGACCGTGATGGCCTGACGGCCGCGGGAGCCCTCCAGCGGCCCGATCTCGACCTTGGCGCGCATGCGCACGACACCGCGCCCGGTCTCGTAGGCCTTGCGCACCTCGTCCAGCCCCAGCAGGATGCCGCCGGTCGGCAGGTCGGGCCCCGGCACGAACTCCATCAGCTTGTCGAGGCTCGCGTCCGGGTGCGTGATGAGCCACCGCGCCGCGCCCACGACCTCCCGCAGGTTGTGCGGGATCATGTTCGTGGCCATTCCGACCGCGATGCCGGACGTGCCGTTGACCAGCAGGTTCGGGAACGCCGCCGGCAGGACGCTCGGCTCCTCCAGCGAGCCGTCGTAGTTGGGCCGGAAGTCGACCGTGTCCTCGTTGAGCTCGCCGACCAGCTGCATGGCGGCGTGCGACATGCGCGCTTCCGTGTTGTGGTTGACGAACCCGCCCGCGAGGAACGAGTGGTCCTCGGAGACGACCCGAACCGAGTACACCTCCGCCGGCTCCGCCGCTTCGACGGACGTCACCGCTTCGAACCGGTAGCCGGAGTCCATGATCGGCAGGATCGTCGCGAGGATCTCCGGATCCTTGATCCGGTCGATGATCCTCAGGCGCTCGGTCTCCCACCGCTCGACCCGGTCGAAGTTGTGCGTGGTCAACCACTTCCGGCCGCTGCCGCGACGGTCGAAGTCGAGCGCGCTGCGCACGTAGTCGGCGACGAAAGGCACGGAGTCCTGGCTGAGCCGGTGCGGTCGCAGCGGCGAGTGCCTGAGCAGCTCCTGCAGCTTGGCCTGCTTGGTCCTGAGGAAACCGACGCGCTCGGCGAACGCCGTGACGTTGCGCAGCCCCGAGACCACCAGCCTGTGTTCGACGGAGCCACTGGGTCGCGTGTAGCGGCGGTGCGCCGCGATGACGCCGAACTCGGCGAGCAGCTCCTGCATCTCCGCGGTCAGCCGCTCGCTGTACGACGAGTACTGGATCGTGAAGCCGTCCTTCGCGACCCGGCAGCCACCGTCACCTTCGAACGCCGCCATCAGGAACGCGCGCTTCACGCCCCATCCACCACGCCACACGCACTCGGGAACGAACTTGTCGCGCGCCTGGTGGCCGATGAGTTCCGCCAGCGGACTCGCCCGGAACGCGTCCATGCCGCCGGAGAACTCCTGGACGTCGAGTTCCCAGATCTTCTTGCGGTCGCGGCGAGTCTCCCTCTCCCCGAGGTAGCGCCGACCGCCGACCACTTGGTCGTAGGCGTGCAGAACCTCGCGGAAGAAGTGCTCGTCCGTGTTGTTGAAGCCGGCCCTCGTCTCGGACGCGAAGCCCTCCGACACCCATGCCCCGGCAAGGATGCCGAGCACGTACTCCTGCGCGGTCGGAACGACCTGTGACCAGGCATTGCGGGCCACCGCGACGATCGCGCCGGGCTGCAGCTCGTCCAGGCGTCGCCACTGGAACAGCGGCACGCCCATTGGCGCCTCCAGGCACAGCACGAGGTGGTTCTCGCTACCGCGGACCGAGAAGCCGGACTTCGTGGTCATCCGGAGGGTCGGGTGCACACCGGAGTTGAAGACCTTGTCGACCTGGACCGCTTTGCCGTCCTTGTCGAGCACCTCGAAATCGGCGTCGGCCTCGGAGTCAGCTGGAAGATCGACCAGATCGGCGATCCGCGCACTGGCCCCGTCGGCGAGCCGAATTCGGGTGTCGCCGACGACGCAGTAGCGGCTCGCGGCCGGTCCGTCGTCCGGGGATCCGAAGTTCCCATGCCCGTCGATCAACGGCTCGTTCAGGCTGAAGTCCTGCGCGAGACGCACCAGCGCGTCGTAGATCGCCGTGTCGCCGTGCGGGTGGTAGCGGCCCATCGTGTCGCCGACCACGCGCGACGACTTCACGTACGGCGACGTCGGCCGCTGACCGTTGTCGTGCATCGAGTACAGGATGCGGCGGTGGACCGGCTTGAGGCCGTCCCGCGCGTCCGGCAGTGCCCGCGAGTGGATGACCGAGTACGCGTACTCCAGGTACGAGTCCTCGATCTCCGTCTTCAGCGAGTTGTCGAGCACTCGGGCGCCGGCCCGGTCGAAGGCGGCGGGGTCGACCTTGGTCGTGGGTCCCTTGCGGCGTGCCATGACTTCGTAACTCCGGTCTGTCTCTAGGGCTTAGAGGTCGATGGCCGACTGGTCGACCCGTGCGGCGGACTCGACGAGCCAGTTGCGGCGCGGCTCGACCTTCTCGCCCATCAGCAGTTCGAGGGCCTCCTCTGCGGCCTCGGCGTCGTCCATGGTGATGCGCCGGACCGACCGCGTGGACGGGTTCATCGTGGTCTCCCACAGCTCGTCCGCGTCCATCTCGCCCAGACCCTTGAACCGCGGCACCGGCGTGACGACCGACTTGCCCGCCTTCTCCAGCCGCGCGACCGTCTGCTCCATCTGCCGCTGGGTGAACGTGAAGTGCGTCTCCGCGTTGCGCCCGCGCGTCATGACCTTGTGCAACGGCGGCATGGCCGCGTAGAGGCGGCCGTCCTCGATCACGGGCCGCATGTACTTGGCGAACAACGTGATCAGCAACGTCCGGATGTGGCTGCCGTCGACGTCCGCGTCGGCCATCAGGATCACGCGGCCGTACCGCATCTGCGGGAGGTCGAACGTGCGGCCGGTGCCGGCGCCGAGGACCTGGACGATGGAGGCGATCTCGGCGTTGCGCAGGGTGTCGGCCAGGGAGGCCTTCTGGACGTTGAGGATCTTGCCGCGCAACGGGAGCAGCGCCTGGTACTCGGAGACGCGCGCCATTCTGGCCGAGCCGAGAGCGCTGTCGCCTTCCACGAGAAATAGTTCGCTACGCGAAACACCTGTGGTGCGGCAGTCGACCAGCTTGGCCGGCATCGCCGCGCCCTCCAGCGCGGTCTTGCGGCGCGCCGCGTCCTTCTGCTGCTTCTGGGTCAGCCGGACGCGGGAGGCGTCGACGACCTTCTGCAGCACGGTCTTGGCCTCGACCTTGGTCTTGCGGTCCTCGGTCCACGCGCGGACCTGCGCGTCGACGATGCCCTGGAGCACCTTGGTGATGCCGGCGGTGGACAGCTCGTCCTTGGTCTGCGAGGTGAACTGCGGTTCGGGGATGCGGACGTGGATGACGGCGGTCATGCCCTCCAGCACGTCGTCCAGGGTCGGCATCTCCTCCTTCGGCTTGAGCAGGCCGCGGGTCTTGGAGATGGCGTCCTGCACGGACTTCAGGACGGCGCGGTCGAAGCCGCGGCGGTGGGTGCCGCCGTGCATGTTGCGGATGGTGTTGGTGAAGCACTCGACGGTGCGCTCGTAGCCGGTGCCCCAGCGCAGGGCCACCTCGACCTCGGCCTGGCGCTCCACTTTGGACCGCATCACGCCGTTCTCGTCGGCGGCGTTCTCGAAGTAGGTGCCGGTGCCGGTGATCACCAGGGTGCCGGAGACGGCGCGGTCGCCGGACGGGGCCAGGAACTCGACCATGTCGGTGAGGCCGTTGGGGTAGTGGAAGACCTCCTCGGAGATCGCGTCTTCCAGGGCCGAGCGCAGCACGTAGGTGACGCCGGGGACGAGGAACGCCGTGTTGCGCAGCTTCATGCGCACCACGTCGACGTCGAGGTCGGCGTTGTTCTCGAAGTAGCGGGCGTCGTACCAGTAGCGGATCGAGGTGCCGGTCGACTCGCTGCGCTTCATCTTGCCGACGACGTTCAGCCCGTTCTGGCGGGTGAACTTGGCCTTGGGACCGGGGCCGTCGAAGACACCGGGAACGCCGTGGGCGAACGACATCTCGTGGACCTTGCCGCCGCGGCGGACCGTGACGTCGAAGCGGTGGGAGAGGGCGTTGACGGCGGAGGCGCCGACGCCGTGCAGGCCGCCGGAGGTCTTGTAGCCGGAGCCGCCGAACTTGCCGCCGGCGTGCAGCTTGGTGAGGACCAGTTCCACACCGGACAGACCGGACTTCGCGTGGACGTCGGTGGGGATGCCGCGGCCGTCGTCGTCGACCTGGACGCTGCCGTCGGCGTGCAGCGTGACGACGATCTTGGAGGCGTGGCCCGCCACGCCCTCGTCGGTCGAGTTGTCGACGATCTCGCTGAAGAGGTGGTTGATGCCGCGGCTGTCGGTGGACCCGATGTACATGCCGGGCCGCTTGCGGACGGCCTCCAGACCTTCGAGGTGCGTGAGGTCGTCGGCCCCGTACAGGGTCTCTGCGGTCACGGGTACTGCTCCCTGGATCGTGTGCGGACTGCCAGCAGGGTATCCGCCTGGACCGACAATTTTTCGCAGGACGCCCGTCACGGGAGCCGAATCCGCGCCGGTCCGGGCGGTGCGCCGCCCTCCCTGGCCGTTCGGCACCCCGTTCCGCACGTCGCTGAGCTGCGAAGACGGCCGGATCCGTCCCAAACGACACGGGTGGTGGGCCCGTTTGGTGAATGTCACGCGCCCGGTCGCGCTCCGGGGCGGGTACCCGAGCACGTGCGGGGCCAACCGGACCACCGACCAGGTCGTTTCGGAAGTCCTAAGTGGACGGAACACTGCTCCGACGACCCCTCCGAGCAGCGGCGGCGGGCGAGGTTGCGCCCGTGACCCGGTCGAGACCTTCCCGACACTGACCCGTGAACCGCGGTGAACATCGGCACGTATGCCCCGGTGTCGGAAACGGACCGAGGGACGGAGTGATCGCGTGCGCCATGGTGTGGACTCGGGTCTTTTCCAGCAGACCGCACACAGCCCGTCCTATTTCGAGCTGTCGAGGACCGGCGCCGGGGAACTCGTCGACTTCTGCATCCCGTGCAACCCGTACTTCCCGACCCCCGAGATGTTCGAGGAGCTCTCGAAGAACCTCGAGGCGGTGCTGAAGTTCTACCCGAGCGACTCCGCCAAGATCGCGCAGCAGCTCAGCACGGTCCTCGGGCTGAACCCGGCCACCATCGCGATGTCGAACGGCAGCACCGAGCTGATCACGTGGATGGACCACATGTGGATCCACGAGAGCGTCGCGATCCCCATCCCGACCTTCGGCCGCTGGACCGACCAGCCGATGGAGAGCAACAAGCGCGTCGACATGTTCCTGCTCCAGGAGAGCAACAACTTCGAGCTGGACGTCGACGAGTACATCAAGTTCATCCGGGCGCGCGGCAGCAGGGTCGCCGTCATCTGCAACCCGAACAACCCCGACGGCGGCTACCTGCCGCGCCGGGAGATCGTCCGGTTCATGGACGAGCTGGCGGACCTCGACCTGATCGTGATCGACGAGTCGTTCATCGACTTCGTGGAGGTCGAGCGGATGCCGTCGGTGGCGGCGGAGGCGTCCATCCGGCCCAACGTGGTCGTGCTGAAGAGCCTCGGCAAGAACTTCGGCCTGCACGGCATCCGCTTCGGCTACCTGGTCGCCAACCCCGGCCTGGCCGGGAAGATGCGCCAGACGCTGCCGAAGTGGAACCTCAACTCCCTGGCCGAGACGGTCGTGTTCATGCTGGCCGAGCACGAGGCCGAGTACGCGGAGAGCCTGCGGCTGCTCTCCCGCGACCGCTACCGGATGGGCGTGGAGCTCTCGCGCGTCCCCGATCTCACCGTGTACTCGTCGCAGGCGAACTTCCTGCTGGTCAAGCTCGGCAACGGCATCGACGGCCGCGAGCTGCGCGACCACCTGCTGTCGCGGCACCAGGTCTTCATCCGCGAGTGCGGCAACAAGCTCGGCATGAGCAGCCGCTTCGCGCGCCTGGTCGTGCGCCCCGAGCAGGACGTCGACCGGCTCGTCGAAGGAATCCGCGACTTCACCCAAGCGAGGTGGACGACAGACCACGCAAGCCATTCGAGCCATTCCAGCGAACCGTCGCTCCTCATGCACAGCGCGTGACCCCCTTGAAAGGCAGACCAGAGATGTCATCACCGCACGTCCTGAGCGGCCGGCGCGGCCAGGTGGCCGCGGCCGCGCTGGTGGGCGCGACCATGCTCAACGCCGCGCTGTTCGGTGGCACCAACGCCACCGCGTCGTCGCACCGCGAGGCGCCGCTGATCGCGGGCGACCCCGCCGTGGACAACACGGACCTGTACGCGTTCGTCAGCCCGGACCACAAGGACACGGTGACGCTGATCGGCAACTGGTCCGGGTTCCAGGAGCCCAACGGCGGCCCGAACTTCTTCCCGTGGGCCGAGGACGCGCAGTACGACTTCAACGTCGACAACGACGGTGACGCGAAGCCCGACGTCACGCTGCGGTTCATGTTCCACAACGACGACAAGCGCAAGAACAACACGTTCCTCTACACCAACGGCGTCGTGGACTCGCTGGACGACGAGAACCTGCTGTTCCGCCAGCGCTACGACCTGGAAGCGATCTACGAGAACGGCCAGAAGGTCAAGCTCGTGAACAACGCCCAGGTCGCGCCGTCGCCGAACGGCCCGGCGTCGATGCCGGACTTCAAGAAGCTGCGCGACCAGGCCACGGTGCAGATCCCCGGTGGCGGCAAGGTGTACGTGGGCCCGTCCGAGGACTCGTTCTTCGCCGACCTGCGGGTGTTCGACCTGCTCTACGGCGGCAACCTGAGCGAGGTCGGCCAGGACACGCTGCGCGGCTACAACGTCAACACGATCGCGGTCCAGCTGCCCAAGCACGCGCTGGCGTTGAAGAACGACGTGCACCGCAACCCGAACATCGGCGTCTGGAGCACGACGTCGCGGCGCACGATGAAGCTCTCGCCGGGCAAGGCGGAGGCGGTCGGCGACTTCGTGCAGGTCTCGCGCCTGGGCAACCCGCTGGTCAACGAGGTCGTGGCGCCCGCGGGCCTGAAGGACGCGTTCAACGGCCTGCGCCCCGACCAGGACGCCGGCGTGAAGGAGCTCGTGGACCGGGTCGTGAACCCGGAGCTGCCGAAGCTGGTCGAGCAGATCTACAAGATCCCGGCGCCGAAGGGCCAGCGCGACGACCTGGCCGAGATCTTCCTGACCGGCATCACGACGAAGCTGGGCGCGCAGATCAACGCCGACCTGAACTCGCAGGTCAACAACGCCGACGCGGACAAGAACAAGTTCCGCCCGGCCGAGATGCTGCGGCTGAACCTGATGATCGACCCGAACGCCAACCCGAACCGCCTGGGCCTGCTCGCGGGTGACACGCAGGGCTTCCCGAACGGCCGGCGCCTGGCCGACGACGTGGTGGACATCGCCGTGCAGGCGATGGAGGGTGCCGCGGCGTCCGGACAGATCGTCGAGGCGCTCGCCACCGGTGACAAGGTCGACGCGAACGATCAGCCGTTCGAGGCGAACTTCCCGTACGTGGGCCTGCCCCGCAACGGCACGGCCGTGAACACCTCGGGCACGACGGCCGAGGTCGCGGTCAACCCGGTCGGCAAGATCGGCAACCTGGACCCGATGGCGATGACGACCGCGGTGGGTTCCGCGGCGGTGTTCGGCGCCGGTTTCTTCCTGTGGCGCAAGCGCCAGGCCTCGATCCGCAAGTACGGGTCGCACTCGAAGTGAGGTACCAACAACGGCAGGCAGTCGCGGTGGGTCTCCTGGTCACCGCGGCGCTTGCCTACCTAGCCGCCTCCGGTCCTGCCGACAGCAGGGCCGGGGGCGAGCCCCCTGTTCCGGCCGTGGCGCAGCAGAACCAGATGCACCGGGTGGTGCACCAGCTCCAGCAACGGCTGCACACCCTGCCCGAGGACAAGCCGTCCTGGGCACGCCTCGGCGCGTCCTATGTGGAGCTGGCGCGCGTCACGGCGGACCCGGCGTACTACGCCAAGGCCGAGGGCGCGTTGAAGAACGCGGGCGACACGGGCCTGGCGGCCCTGGGCATGGGCACGCTGGCCAACGCCCGCCACGACTTCTCCGCCGCCCGCGACTGGGGCCTGAAGGCGGTGGCCGCGCTGCCGTCGTCCGCGGAGGCCTACGGCGTGCTGGCGGACGCGTTGACGCAGCTGGGCGACGACGAGGGCGCCGAGAGCGCCGTGCAGAGGATGCTGGACCTCAAGCCGAACACGGCGTCCTTCGCCCGTGCTTCCTTCCACCTCGAGCTCCACGGCGACGTCGACGGCGCCCGCACCGCGATGACGCGTGCGCTGACCGCGGCCACGACGCCCGAGGAGATCGCGTTCTGCCGCTACCGGCTGGGCGAACTCGCGTTCGACCACAACCGGCTCGACGAAGCCGCGCAGCACTACGAGCAGGGACTGGCGGCGAGAGGAGACGACATGACTCTCACTCAGGGCATGGCCAAGGTCGCGGCGGCACGGGGTGACGTCCCGGCCGCGCTGGAGGACTACCGCAGGCTCACCGCCCGCGCTCCCCTGCCGCAGTACCTCCAGGAGTACGCGGAGCTGCTGGAGGCCGCCGGCAAGGCCGACGAGGCCGCGAAGCAGTACGAGGTGCTCACCGAGCAGCAGCGGCTGATGGAGTCGCAGGGCGCGTTCGACGACCTGGCGGCCGCGCTCTTCGCCGCCGACCGCGGTGACGGCGCGCAGGCGCTGCGGCACGCCGAGACGGAGTGGAGCAAGCGGCAGAGCGTGTTCGTGGCCGACGCGATGGCGTGGGCGCTGCACATGAGCGGCCGCGACGCCGAGGCGCTGGGCTACTCGGACCGCGCGATGGCGCTGGGCTGGCAGAACGCCACGTTCTCCTACCACCGCGGCATGATCCTCGCGGCGCTCGGCCGGATCGGCGAGGCGCAGGACGCGCTCGTGCAGGCGTTGCGGCTCAACGCGAACTTCTCCCCGTTGCATGCGCTGAAGGCGGGCCGCACGCTCGCGGAGCTCCGAGGCGGCCGGTGAGCCTGCCGGGCTGGGTGGTGCGCCCGGTCCTGGTGCTCGCGCTGCTGGTCGCCGGGTTCTTCCTCATCACCGGCGAGGCGTCGGCCCACCCGCTGGGCAACTTCAGCGTCAACCACTACCACGGGCTGCACCTGCACCCGGACCGCGTGGACCTGCGGTCCGTGGTCGACGTGGCGGAGATCCCGACGCTGCAGGAGAACCTGAAGACCCGCGACGCGGGGCAGTGGTGCGACGAGGTGGCCCGCACGGACCGTTCGACGGTGGACGGCCGGCGGATCTCCTGGACGCTCTCCCGCTCCGCCAAGGAGCACCCGCTCGGCCAGGCCGAGCTCAGCACCACCAGGCTGGTCTGCGAGTTCACCGCCAAGGTCGACCTCACGCGGCCGGCCAGGCTGGAGTTCCACGACGAGTCGAACGCCGACCGGGTGGGCTGGCGCGAGATCACCGCCGCCGGCACCGGGGTCAGGCTGACGGACTCGAAGGTCCCGACCGAGAGCGTCAGCGACGAGCTGCGCGCCTACCCGGAGGACCTGCTCAGCAACCCGATGGACGTCCGTTCGGTCGCGTTCACCGCCCAACCGGGCAGCGGGTCCGAGCCGAAGCGGGCGTCCGGCTCCCCCGTCCAGTCGTTCAGCGTCACGGCGGCGCGCCTCAACGACATCCTGGGCAGCGACGACCTCACGCCGTGGCTGGGGTTCCTGGCCGTGCTGCTGTCGCTGCTGCTCGGAGCGACGCACGCCGCGTTGCCCGGCCACGGCAAGACCCTCATCGCCGCCTACCTCGCCGGCCGGCAGGGCACGCCGAGGGACGCGTTCATCGTCGGCGCCTCGGTCACCGCGACCCACACCGGCGGTGTGCTGGTCCTGGGCCTGGTCATCAGCGCCTCCAGCGCGCTGGCCGGCGAACAGGTGCTGCGCTGGCTGGGGCTGGTGAGCGGCGTGCTGATCGCGGTGATCGGCGTGATGCTGCTGCGGTCCGCGCTCTCGACGACCCGCGAACCCGCCCTCGCGGGAGCCGGCCACGGACATGGGCACGGTCATGGCCACGGACACGGTCATGGGCACGGCCACGGACACGGGTACAGCCGCGCGAGCCTGGTCGGCATGGGCGCGGCCAACGGACTGGTCCCGTCGCCGTCCGCTCTCGTCGTCCTGCTGGGCGCGATGGCGCTCGGCCGGACGTGGTTCGGCGTCCTGCTGGTCCTCGGCTACGGAATCGGCATGGCGGGCACGCTCACCGCCGTCGGACTGCTGCTCGTGAAGGCACGGGAACGCGTGGAGAAAATCCTGGACGGCCGTGCCACCCGCGCTCTCTCCCATTACGCACCCGTCGGCACAGCCGCGATGGTGATCGTGGTCGGAGCGTGGCTGACTTTGCAGGCCGTCTAAATCACATCAATGTGAGCCGCAACGTCGAAGGGCCCGGATTCTGACCGAATCCGGGCCCTTCGACGTTTTCCGTTCTCACAGGTTCGCCACCACGAACTGCTTGCCGTCCGCGGTCTCGACCGAGATCGACTTCACCTGGTCCGGCGACACGCTGACCATGCCCCGCACCTTGGAGCCCTCGACCCGTTGCTTCTCGGTCGTGGTCCAGGCGAACGCCTCGGTCTTCGTGCCGTCCTTGCCGACGACCACCAGCCTGCACTTCTGCGCGGCGGGCAGCCCGTCGACGTTCGCCGTGACCAGGTAGCGGTCCTGCGACGACGGCGCGATCTCCGCCACCATCCTGATCCCACCCGCCGTGGCCTCGCCCGTGCGAGCGGCGGCGATGTTCGAGCCCGGTGCCTCGTTGTTCTGCATGAGCACCGCGGCGCCCCCGAACGCGACCACCGCGGCGACTGCCGCGGCGGCGAGATAGCCCGGCCAGCGCCGGGGCTTGGCGTGCTGCGGCTCGGGGAGCTCCTCCACCTGCCGCGGACTGGCTCTGGGGCTCGGAGGATCGGCGACCCGCGGCTGCGGGATCGCCGACTCCTGCCTGATCTGCCGCAGCGTGCGCTGCAGCACCAGGTCCGACGGCTTGGGCAGGTCGTCCTCGAGCTCGTGCAGGAACGCCTCACGCGGCACCCCGTCGAGCGCTGTGCGGATCCGACGGAAGTCAGCGACCTGCGCACGGCAGGACGGACAGCCCATCAGGTGCTGCTCCACACCAAAACTCTCGTGCGCGTCCAGAACGCCGAGCGCGTAGCAGCCAAGGGTGACCGCGTCGTGCGCGCCAGCTGTCATACGACCTCCTCGTCGTCCCGATTTGCCCCCGCGGCGAAACGGTGTCACAAGGAAAACGGGCAGATAGGAGTGGTCGGTTCAGCCCGCGAACGAGTTCATTCTGATATCGCATAACAATGGCATTACGTGACCGTCTCGCCACGCTTCCGGACAGGCCTGAGCTGTGCTTTTCACCTGATCGGACGACTCAAGGCGCAGCGAACGGCTACAGACACGTAGATCGACGAACTGGAGGTCGTTCGGCGGATTCGAGGAACGCCTGGAGGCCGTCCAGGACGCGCGCGAGACCGAACTCGAACTCGTCGAGCGGCCGGTGGAACCCGCCCGAGTTCCAGATGTGCGTCGTCATCGGCAGCCGCTCCGGCGTGAAGTGCTCCCACAGCTCCTCGCGGCCGGTCCACCAGTCCTCGTCCGAGACGCCGGTGTCGCGTTCGGCCCGCACGCGGTCCGCCATCGTCCGGCCGACGCCGTCGACGAAGTGGCTGACCGTCGTCACGACGGAGACGATCTCCTCCGGCGCCAGCCCCAGCCCGGACACCACGGCGTACGCGGCGTCCTGACGCGTCATGGCCTGCGGTCCCGGCATCCGGCGCGACGACGTCAGTTGCAGCATCCACGGGTGCGCGCGGTACATCGCCCACATCTGCCGCGCGAAGAACTCCAGGCCGTCCCGCCACGGCCCCTCCGGGGTGTGCTCGGTCTCGCCCCACACCGCGTCGACCATCAGGTCGAGCAGCTCGGACTTGCCGGGCACGTGCCGGTAGAGCGACATCGCGGTGTTGCCGAGCGTCTCGGCGACCCGGCGCATGGTGAGCGCGTCGACCCCGTCGGCGTCGGCGACCTTCACCGCCGCCTCGACGATCCGCGCCTGGCTCAGCGCGGCCTTCGGTCCCCTGGTCGGTTCGGCCGGCGGCTCCCACAACAGGCGCACGCTGCGGTCCCGGTCGCTCTTCACCCAGCCCCCTTCACCACTTCCCTTGCTGTGAATCCTAGAACCGTGTACAACGTACGCTCAGTTTACTTCGTATACAGTTATTGGGGGTGGAGTCGTGGGACACGCGGTGCTGGCGGAAGGCCTGCGCAAGAGGTTCGGGGACCACTGGGCGCTCGACGGGTTCGACCTGGCGGTGCCCGCCGGGACGGTGTGCGGGCTGCTGGGCCCGAACGGCGCCGGCAAGACGACGGCGGTGCGGATCCTGGCCACGCTGCTGCGCCTGGACGGCGGCCGGGCCGAGGTGGCGGGCCACGACGTGGCGCGCGAGGCGCCGGCCGTGCGGCGGCAGGTCGCGTTGAACGGCCAGCAGTCCACGGTCGACGACGTGCTGACCGGCCGGGAGAACCTGGTGATGTGGGGCCGGCTCTACCACCTGCCGAAGAGCGAGGCGGCCGCGCGGGCCGGCGAGCTGCTGGAGCAGTTCGGGCTGACCGACGCGGCGGACAAGCGCGTCAAGCAGTACTCGGGCGGCATGCGGCGGCGCCTGGACCTGGCGTCGAGCTTCATCACGCGACCGTCGGTGCTGTTCCTCGACGAGCCGACCACGGGCCTGGACCCGCGCAACCGCGGCGAGGTCTGGCACGAGGTGAGGCGGGTCGTCGCCGAGGGCACGACGGTGCTGCTCACCACGCAGTACCTCGACGAGGCCGACCAGCTCGCGGACCAGGTCGTCGTGCTCGACACCGGCCGGGTGGCCGCGCAGGGCACCCCGGAGGAGCTGAAGTCCCGGCTCGGCGGCGACCGGATCGAGGTCGTCGTCCGCCACGCCGGCGAGCTGCCGGTGGTGCGCGACCTGCTCGGGCCCGGCGCCGAGGTGGACCCCGACGGGTTCCGGGTGAGCGCGGCCGTGCGGGACCGGGTGGCGGCGCTGACGCGGGTCACGACGGCGCTGGCCGCGAAGGGGGTGGAGGCCGAGGACATCGCGGTGCGGCGGCCGACCCTCGACGAGGTCTTCCTGGCCATCACGGGGCACCGGGCGGGGGTGCGGGCATGAGGTACGCGGTGGCCGACTCGTGGGTCGTGGCGAAGCGCGACCTGGTCCACTGGGTGCGCGAACCGGTCAGGGTGGTCGGGAACCTCGCCTACCCGGTCGTCTCGGTGCTGATCTTCGGGCTCGTCTTCGGCAGCGCGATGACCGTCTTCGGCGGCGGCGACTACGTCGAGTTCCTGCTGCCGGGCATGTTCGGCCAGACCATCGCCTTCGGCGTCGGCACCACGATGCTCGTGGTGTCGATGGACGCCGACCGGGGCGTCACGGACCGGTTCCGCGCGTCGCCGATGTCGCAGACCGGCGTGGTGACCGGGCGCAGCATCGCGGACCTGGTGAACTCGTCGCTGGAGCTGCTGGTGCTCGCGCTGTGCGGCCTGCTGATCGGCTGGTCGTTCCACGACGGGCTGTTCGACGCGCTGGTGGCGTTCGCGTTGCTCCTGTGGCTGCGGTTCGCGCTGGTGTGGGTCGGCATCTACCTGGGCCTGCTGGTGAAGCCCGAGGCGGCGCAGGCGTCGTGGATGTTCCTGTTCCCGCTGACGATGTTCGCGAACACGTTCGTCTCGCCGGAGCTGATGCCGGGCTGGCTGCGGGTCGTCGCGCAGTGGAACCCGCTGTCGTCGACCGTCGCGGCGGCACGGGAGCTGTTCGGCAACCCCGGAGCCGGCGGTGACTCGTGGGCCGCGCAGCACTCGGTGCTACTGGCGGTGCTGTGGCCCGCGGTGTTCGTGGCCGTGTTCTGGCCGCTGTCGGTGCTGAGGTACCGCGACCTGAGCCGCTGAGTACTCGGTCCGGAACTGGCCGGCGAGCCACTCGCCGAGCAGCCGCCGCCAGTTCCGGACCCTCGCCAGCTGCTCCGGCCGCAACGCCCGGTCGTCCTCCCACTCCCGCCAGTCGTCGCTCGCGAGCCAGCCGACGCAGCCCGCGATCCGGTGCAGCCGCACCAGCAACGGGTCCGGCCGGTGCCCGTACCCGGTCCAGAACGCTCGCGGCAGCACGGTTCCGTGCAGGTAGAGGTGTTCCTCGAACGCGGCGAGCTCGTCGAGCGGGTTGCCCTGGCCGGGGTTGTCCCAGTCGATCAGCGTCGCCTTGCCGTCGCCGACGATGACGTTGTGGAGGTTCACGTCGTTGTGCAGCAGGCCGACGCGGTGGATCTTGCGGAACGCCAGGCCGATCGAGCGCCAGACCTCGTCGGACACGGGCAGCGCGTCCGCGAGCGTCCTGCCCTCGACGTACTCGACCAGCACGTCGCCGCGTCCGTTGTGGGCGAGGACCTCCGGTGCGCCGGGCACCACGAACTTCGGCAGGTCGCGGGCCACCTTCGGTTGGCGCAGCACGGCTTTGCGCCCGTCGGCGAGCGTGACGAGGTGCAGGACGTTGGTGAGCCCCTCCCCGTGGAGGGGCTCGACGCGGACGGCCGTCCGCAACAACGGGAACATGGACCCCTGGTCTAGCACCCGGCAGGTCAGGTCGTGGTGAACGCCGGCTCGTCAGACCGCGGTCCTGGTGCGGGACAGCAACCGCGCCGCGATCGCCGCCGGCAGGTACATCAGCACGCCGTAGACCGCGGGCGGGATCGCCATCGTCTCGTCGTTCAGCACCGTCAACGCCAGCGTGATCGCGATCGTGGCGTTGTGGATGCCGATCTCCATGGCGCTCGCGATCGCCTGCCCGCGTTCGACCCGGAACGCCTTGGGCACGTAGTAGCCGATCAGCAGGCTGAAGACGCTGAGCAGCAACGCCACCGGCCCGAGCGTGCCGATGTTGTCGAGGAGCTGCCGGTAGGCCTGCGCGACCGCGGCGATGATCACGAGCACCAGGACGACGACCGACGCGATGCGCACCGGGTCGTTCATCTTCAGCGCCCACGCCTCGAACCTGCGGCGCACCAGCATGCCGATCGCCACCGGCACCAGCACGATCGCGAACACCTGCACGAACTTCGCCGGCTGCAACCCGACCTCGGCGTCGTCCGCCATGAAGTGCGCCATGCTCAGCCCCACCACGAGCGGCAGCGTGAACACCGCCAGCACCGAGTTGATCGCCGTGAGCGTGATGTTGAGCGCGACGTCCCCGCCGGCGAGGTGGCTGAACAGGTTCGCCGACGTGCCGCCCGGCGAGGCGACGAGCAGCATCATGCCGACCGCCAGCGCCCCCTGGAGCCCGAACGCGAGCACGAGCCCGAGGCAGATCGCCGGCAGCACGACCACCTGGCAGACCAGGGCGATCACGGCCGCCTTCGGGTACTTCGCGACCCTGGCGAAGTCGGCGACCGTGAGCGTCAGGCCGAGGCCGAACATCACCAGGGCCAGCGCCAGGGGCAGGAAGATCTGGACGACGAGCACGGCGGCCTCCGCGGATGTCCGGCTTGTGCGGTTTGATCTGTTCGGAAGATCCTGGCGTTACGCCCGCCTCGACGGAAGAGGCCGAGTGGCGGCGCCGCGCCCTCACCGACGGCGCCAGATCACCACCGCCACCACCAGGACCAGCACGCCGATCGCGAACGCGGCCCCGAACACCCACAGGCCGTAGATCGCGAACGCCACGAACTCCGACCCGATCGCGGCGACGGACGTGACGGTGGCCCGCGCGTCCGACTCGATGCGGTGCTGGAGCTCGGTCTCCACGTGCACCAGCACGAACCGGTAGAGGCCGTAGAACAGTCCCAGCAGGACGATCGCCACCGGCACGGCCAGCGCGGCCGCCGCGATCAGCACGAGTCCGGCGGCGAACAGCACCCAGCCGCGGAACGGCAGCCGCCCGGCCAGTGACGCGCCGGCCGCGCCCAGCAGCGGCACGCCGATCGTCGCCAGCGGCACCCACACCGTCGGCACGTGCCAGTCCTGCGCCAGCAGCGTGAAGTACTCCTCGAACGCGTCGATCGCGTAGACCAGCGCCACGGCGATCACGGCGCGTTTGATCGGCACGGTCTCGCGCAGACCGGTCAGCAGGGTCGCGAGGTAGCCCGGTCCGTCGTCCTCGGCGGACTCGCGCGGCGGTTCGGGGAACCGCAGGGCGACCAGGGACGACAGCAGGCACATCGCGACCGAGATCCAGCCGGCCAGCCGGTAGCCGCCGAGCGAGAAGAGGGCCGTCGCGACGAGGGCGACCGGCACCTGCGCGATCAGTTCGATGGTGTCGACGCGGGCGTTCAGGCGTCCGTACCGCTCCTCGTCGCCGTTGGCCGCGAGGCCGTCGTACAGCAGGGCCTCGAACGCGCCCGACTGCAGCGTGCCGCCCAGTCCCCACAGGACGAAGCCCGCGGCGAAGCCCCAGAACGAGGGGAACACCACCCAGGCCGCGTACCCGGAGGCCTGCAGCACACCGGAGGCGACCAGCGAGCTGCGCCGCGAGAACCGGTCGGCGATGGCGCCGGAGGGCACCTCGAAGACCACCGCGGTGAGCGACCAGACGGCGAGCAGCACCGAGATCTGGGCGTCCGACAGCCCGCTGTCGGCGAAAAGCAACGCGTACAGCGCGTAGATCGGCACGAGGTGCGAACACCACGCCCACGCCGTCGCGGTCCGGGTCAGATCAGGTGAAGATCAATGTCGTCGACGCATGGGACAAGGGTAAGCCGTCAGCGCCACCGAATAAATGGCGCTGACGGCTCAGAGGTGGAACAGCGGGTCGGTCAGAACCCGGCGGTGATCTTCGTGAACGCCAGGTCGGCCTGCCCGATGCCGGAGCACCCGGCCGAGACCTGACCGTCGCAGCCGCCGCGGTCGCGGTTGACCGACCAGAAGGCCAGTCGTCCGAGGCCGTTCGACTTCGACCAGTCGCGGATCGCGGTCCAGTCGTCGACGGTGGTCAGCTCGCGCTGGTCCGACAGGCCGTTCATGCCGGAGATGCCGACGTGCTTGAACGCCTCGGCGTCGCTCCAGCCGAAGGTCGACTTCAGCTTGTTCTTGAGCCCGGTGGCCGCGCCGATGGTGTCGGTGCGGATGTTCGAGCTGCCGAAGTCGAACGGCATGATCGTGAACACGTCGATGTTCGCGCCCAGGGCCTTGGACTGGTCGATCAGACGGGCGCCGTAGAAGTTCGGGCCGGTGGTGCCGGTGCCGAACGTGACGATCGTCTGGATGCCCGGGTTCTTCTGCTTGACGATCTTCAGGGCCGTGATGATCCGGTCCTGGACGGTCGTGTTCTCGAACTCGTCGGAGTTCTCGATGTCGATGTCGATCGCCTTGAGCCCGTAGGCGTTGATGACCTGCTGGTAGGCGTCGGCCAAAGCCTCCGGCGTCGAGCAGTTCGGGCCCAGCTTGTTGCCGCTCCAGCCACCGAACGACGGCACGATGTCACCGCCGGCCGAACGGATGGCGTTGATCGTCTGCTGGTCGACTCCGCCCGTCAGCGGACGCGAGCTGTCCCACGAGGGGGAGCAGCCGCCGCCGGAGAGGACGAACGCCAGCGTGAACCACTTGACGCCGGTGGCGCTCATGACCTGGGTCGCGTTCTGCGGGTTGCCCCAGCCCAGGTACAGGTACGGCGCGCCACGACCGGTGCCGGGCACCGGCGGGTTGGTCGTCGTCGTGGTCGTGGTGGTGGTAGTAGTCGTGGTCGTCGTCGGCTGGGTGCCGCCGCCGTCGCACGAACCACCGTTGATCTTGCAGTTGGACGGGCTGCCGCCCGAGCCGCGCACGGTGAAGCCGAAGCTCGCCGAGCCGCCCACGGGGACACTGCCGTTCCAGGTGTTGCGGACAGTGATGTTCTGCCCGTTCGCGGCGTAGCTGCCGTCCCACAACGAGGCGATGGACTGCCCGCTCGGAAGCGTGAACTCGACGGTCCACGACGAGAGAGCGGATCCACCGCTGTTGGAGATGGTGTACTTGGCCTCGTAGCCGCTGCCCCAGTCCGACGTCTTGGTGAACGCCGCCGTCACACCGGTCGCGCCGCTCGCGGGAGCGGCGAGAACACCTCCGGCCACGGTCGCCATCGCGACTGCCGCGGCCAGGAACTGCCAGCGGAACTTCTTCATTGCACTCCGTTCACGTGCAGGGGGTACGTGACGGAGTGCACGTTAACTGGTCTAAACCATTGGTTCAAGGGGATGAACCGGACATCGTCCTCACCCGTCGCCGCGGTGTGCGAGAACGCTCTCACAATCGGTCCACTTGGAATGGTGGCCGGGTGCGCGACCGGCGGAAGTCGTTGAGGTGCGCGAAACCGGTTACGCGTTCCGGCCCGTCCGACCTAGAGCTGCTGCTCCACCCGGTCCGCCGCTCGTTCTTCCAGGAGCTGAAGAAGAGCATACGTCGTCTGCCGCTGTTCCTCGACGAGCTTGGTGAGCCAGGAACCGAAGTAGAGGAACCCTCCGATTCCGATGAGCCCGAGCCCGAGCATCCCGCCCGAGACCACGTAGGGGATCTGTTCGAACGTGTACCCGGTGTGCGCGACTCCCCACCAGGCGAACAGGATCGCCGCGATGCCCGCCGTCATCAGCGCGGTGCCGACGAGTCCGAGCCCGCTGCGCATCCGCGCACGACGCCGGTCCTGGATGGTCATGGCCTCACCCGCAGGTCGGGGACACCGGTCGGGTGCCCGGAGGGACAGGGGGCGCCGCCCAGCAGGAACGTGCCGAACGACTTCATGCCGAACGCCCCGGCGGCGGCCAGGCCCAGGCCGGCGACCACGAGCAACGCCGGTACACCGGGGAAGTCGAGCAGCGACCCCGTCCGCGGTCGAGCGTTCGCCACGGGGGTCACGACGGACTTCGGTGGCGTGGCGCCGGTGATGGGCGAGGTGGCGGGCAGGTCGCCGCCCGACGACGAGGAGTCCGGCGGCGCCACCGGTGCGACGGGGGCCGGGACGTCGGGCGGCGGCAGGGCGGAGAAGGCGGACGCGTTGGCGACGGCCTCCGTGTCGCCGACGACGACCTCCATCTTGCGCAGCGGGTTGAGCAGCGGTGCGAGTTCTTCGGGCAGCAACGGTGTCAGGATGCCGTCGAGGATTCCGCCGAGTCCCAGCTTGGTGCGCAGCACGGTCACGTCGACGGTGAGCCTGAGCCCGCGGCTGGTCGAGGTGGCCTGCGCGCCTTCGGCCTTGGTGCCCGCCGAGGGCCAGGTCAGCGTGACTCCCAGCGGCGCCAGGGCCTTCAGCAGACCGTCCGGCGGTGCGGCGGGCGAGGGCACCGGGAACTTCCGGCCCAGCACGGTGATCTCGGCGATGGCGAACGTGCCGGTGCCACTTCCCTTGCTGCCGTCGCTCACCGCGACCGACTCGAACTTGACGCCCGACAGCACGACCAGTCCGGACAGCAGCGAGATGGTCTGCGCCGACGACGTGGCCGTGGACCGGGCCTCGGTGCCCGACACCGTGCTCACGCTCGACGACGCGAGCCCCTCGGCGGTCAGCACGAAGGGCACGTCCTGCTTGGCGCCCGCGAACGACTCGGCCTTCGACGCGCCCGCGGAGGCCTTCATGCCCGACTTCGACTCGTCGGCGGGGCCGCCGGGGTGCGCCGCGTTGACCTGCACCGGGTACGCGAAGCCCAGGAGCTGCGGCAGGCCGGTGCCGACGGCCGCGCCCGGCCACAGCGAGCTGGCGACCGACCGTCCGATCGGGCCGGAGCCCAGCTCGGTCTGCGTGTAGGACAGGTGCACCTCGCCCTGCGGTTCCGCGGGCACCGGCAGCAGGTCCGTCGTCAGCAGCACCGACACGGGTGTCGCGCGGGCCGAGAGCGTGAAGCCGCCGATGTCCGCGGCGCTCGCGGGCGCCGGGGACAGCAGGACCAGCAGGAGAACGAGCGCGTACCTCATGACGCCCCTCCGAAGTAGACGGTGGCGAGGTCGGAGTCCGCCGAGATCTCGCCGTGCGCCATCACGACGACCTGGTCGGCCACGGCGGAGGCGGTCTCGGCGAACTGCTCGACGACCAGCATCGTGACGCCGGACGACGCCAGCTCCCCCACGACCTCGTACAGCTCGGCGACGACCACCGGCGCCAGTCCCATCGACAGCTCGTCGACCACCAGCACCGCCGGGTCGGTGATCAGCGCGCGGGAGAACGCCAGCATCTGCTGCTCGCCGCCGGACATCGACCCGGCGAGCTGCCTCTGCCGCGCCTTGAGCTTCGGGAACCGGTCGTAGACGACGGCCGGGTCGCCGCGCATGAGCCGCAGGTTCTCCGCGACGGTGAGGTTCGGGAAGATCGCGCGGCCTTCCGGGACCGTGCACAGGCCGGCGCGCGCCAGCTCGTCGGGTGCGGCGTCGTTGACGTGCACGCCGCCGAGGTGCACGTGCCCGCTCGACGCCCGCAGCTGTCCACTCAGGACCTTGACCAGCGTCGACTTGCCGGCGCCGTTCGGGCCCAGCAACGCGGTGACGGTGCCGCGCGGGACGGTCAGCGAGACGCCGCGCAGCACCTCGATGCGGCCGTAGCCGGCGTGGACGTCGATGAGGTCGATCATCCGAGGTACGCCTCCCGGACGCCTTCGTGGGCGCGGACCACGTCCGGCGTGCCGGACACCAGCAGCCGGCCCAGGTTCAGCACGTGCACGGTGTCGCAGTAGCCCATCACGAGGTCCATGTCGTGCTCGACCAGGACGACCGACCGGCCCTCCGAGCCGAGCTCCCGCAGCAGCTCGCCGAACGCGTCCGTCTCGGCGCGGTCGAGGCCCGACGACGGCTCGTCGAGCAGCAACAACCGCGGCTCGGTGGCCAGTGCGCGGGCCAGCTCCAGCAGCCGGGCGGCACCGGTCGGGACGGTGTCGGCCTGGTTGCCGGAGAACTCCGCGATGCCGACGCGCTCCAGCAGGTCCGCGGCCAGGCGCGGAGACCGGCGGCGGCTTTCCAGCGCCACCACGACGTTCTCCCAGACCGTCAGCGACCCGAAGACCTCCAGTCGCTGGAACGTCCGTGCCACGCCCATCCTGGACCGCTGGTGCGGGCCTTTCGCGGTGACGTCCTCGTCGTCGAGCAGCACCCGGCCCGCCGACGGCTTGCGCAGCCCGCTGACCACGTCGAACAACGTCGTCTTGCCCGCGCCGTTCGGGCCGATCAGCCCGGTGACGCCGGGTTCGGCGGTCAGCGTAACGTCGTCGACGGCGGTCACCTCGCCGAAGCGGACCGTCACGCCCTCCACCCGCAACGTGCTCATGCGCGCCGCCAGGACCAGGCCCGGAAGAACCAGCTGACGAGGCCGTTGGGGTCGCGGGACAGTCCCGCCGCGGCGACGCCCAGCAGCACCACCGCGACCCCCGCGAACGCCGGGAACCCGCTCTGCAGCACCGGGAGCAGCATCAGCAGCATGCCACCGAGCAGCGCGCCGGACACCGACGTCACGCCCGCGATCACCGCGAACAGCAGCAGCGGCAGGTTGTTGAACAGCTGGAAGTCGCTGGCCGCCACGGTTTCCCGCAGCTGCGCGAAGAGCCCGCCCGCCAGTCCCGCGATGCCCGCCGACAACGCGAACACGCCGACGCGGATCCAGCGCACGTTCACGCCGAGCGTCGCGCAGGCCGCGGAGCTGTCCTTGACCGCGATCATCCTGCGCCCCAGCCGCCCGCGCCTGATCGCCAGCACCCCGACGCCGACCAGCACGAACACCCCGGCCACCACCAGCAGCTGCGCGGTCGCCGACTCGACCAGCCGCGGCACCTGCAGGCTCCCCCGCACCCCGAACGCGATCGGTGACTGGAGCACGAGCTTGTCCATCAGCTGCGCGAACCCGAGCGTCGCCAGCGCCAGGTAGAGCCCGCTGACCCGCAGCACCGTCAACGCGATCAGCGCGCCGACCACCGCGGCCACCAGCGCACCCGCCAGCAGCGTCCACGGCGACGCCGACCCCAGCCGTGCCACCGTCACCGCGCCCACGCCGACGAACGTGAACTGCCCCAGCGACACCACCCCGCCGTAGCCGGTGAGCAGCACCATCGACAGCAGCACGATCCCGAACACCAGCCCCAGCGCGAGCTGCCCGGCCACCACGGCGTCGACCAGCAGCGCGAGCACCACGACCACCCCGACGAACAACCCCGCGCCGACACCGGTGGTGAGAACGTTCGGCACCGCGACACCACGTGATCCGCGCACTCCCCCGATCCGCAACGGCGACTGCGGCATCGCGAGGAGCACGACGAACAGCAGCAACGCCGGGATCGCCGCCCGGAACGCGATCCAGCCCGGCGACGACGGCAGGTACGCGACGGCGTAGGACTGCACCAGCCCGAGCCCGAGCGCGCCCGCGAACGTCCACGGCAGACTCCGCAGCCGCCCGACCAGCGCGGCGGTGTACGCGGTGATCACCAGCAGTGTCATCGTCACGTAGTCGAGCTGCACCACCGGCGTCAGCAGGATCCCGCCGAGCGCCGCGAGCGCCGACCCGATCGCCCAGCTCAGCGCCGACAACCGGTGCGGCCGCGTGCCGTACAGCGACGCCAGCTCCGGCGCGTCGACGCACGCCCGCATCGCGAGCCCGGTGCGCGTCCGGTTCAGCAGCACGTACAGCCCGCCCGCCACCAGCACCGCGCACGCGAGCGTCACCAGGTCGTGCCCGCTGACGTAGGACTGTCCGATGTGGACGCCGAGCTCGTCGAGGAACGGCCGCACCGGACGGGCCTGCGGCGGCCAGACCACCTGCGCCACCCCGATCAGGCCGACCAGCACGCCCACGCCCGCGACGAGCGTGATGCCGACCGGCGCGCCCGCGAGCCGTCGCATGACGAACCGCTCGACCACCAGCCCGAACAGCGGCGCGGCCACGCCGACCACGAGCAGCAGCGCGAGCCACTGCGGCAGGCCGCGGTTCTCGGCGAGCTCCCAGTACAGGAACGCCATGACCATGCCGATCGCGCCGTGGCCGACGTTGAACACCTTGGAGGTGCTGTAGGTCAGCACGAGCCCGCCCGCGACCACGGCGTACGCGCCGCCGGTGACCAGGCCGAAGATCGTGTACGCGAGGAGCGCGGTCATCCGCCGACCCCCGTGTCGACCAGCGACCCGCACGAGTAGCCGGACGCGGGTGCGAGCCGCGACCAGGCCCCGCCCTTGAGCCGCACGAGCGTCATGCAGGCCGAAGTCCGCTTGCCGCCGACGTCCTGCGGCGCGACCATGCCCTCCGCGGTGAAGTCGTGCACGCCCCGCACCGCGTCGACCACCGCCTTGCGGGTGAGCTGCGGCCCGACCTTCGCCGCGGTCTGCACGAACAACCGCGCGGCGGCCCAGGCGAACATCCCGAAGTACGAGGGTGCGGCACCGGGCGCCACCCGGCCCAGCCATTGCTTGTACAGCGCCACCTGCGCGTTGTTCTCCTCGAACAGCGCGCCGTTGGTGTAGACGACCGTGCCGTCGACGGCCGCGCCGCCCTGCTTGAGGTACTGCGGGTCGTAGGCGCTGGGGTCGGTGACGAACGCCTCCGGCGTGAACCCCTGCTGTCGCATGGCCTGCTGCAACCGCACCGCGTACTGGGCGGACCCGATCCAGTAGACGATCCTGGTGCCGGTCTCCTTCAGCTTCGCCACGTACGGGGCGTAGTTGACGTCGGTGATGTCGATGGCCTGCGAGTACACGAACTTGATGCCGCGCGCCTCCGCCGCCTTCTGCATGCTCTTGGCGTTCTGCGCGCTCGCGTCGGCGTTGAGGTACAGGTACGCGGCGGCGCCGACCGCGCCGGGGAAGCTCTGCTTCACGAGGTCCGGCCCGGCCGAGGACACCAGGTTCACGACGTTGGACGCGACGCCGAAGCTGTTCGCCGTGCGCTGCCGTTGCGCGGTGACCGTGGAGGCCCGCAGGTCGGGGATGCCGCAGCCGGCCGCCGCCGGTCCGCCGCCCTGGTCGAACGCCGACATCGAGCCGACGAGCGCGAACGCCTGCTCGCAGGCCTGCGCGGTGGCCTGCTGGTCGCCGCCGCTGTCGGTGCGGGAGTCGAACGAGACGAGCTTGAGCTTGCGCCCGCAGATGGAGCCCTGGGTGGCGTTGAAGTACTCGACGAACGCCTTGGTGGCCTGCTGCGCCGACTGGAAGATGCCGGGCACCGGCCCGCTGATGTCGGAGATGTTGGCGATCGTGATCTCGCCCGCGGTGACGCCCTTGTCCGTGGCGCCACCGGTTCCCTGGCACGCGCCCGCGAGGCTGCCCGGCGGGTTGGGCTGCTTGTTCGGCTGCTGCGGGTTGTTCGCGCCGGCCTGGTCGGCGGTGCCGTCCGTGCCGGGCGTCGCGCCGTCCTCCTCCTGCACGACGCCCTGCTCGGTGCCCGTCCCACCGCCTCGGGGCACGACCAGTGCGGCGCGTTGCTCGTCGGTGAGCCTGCTTCCGCAGCCCGCGAGCAACGCGCAGATCACCACCACCGGGATCAGCGCCGTCCTGCGATGCATGCGACCGGACGCTAGGGCACTGCATCAATCCAGGCCGGGCCCGCTACCTGCGTTTTCACCCGGCTGGCCGACCCATTTTCTAGAACACGTTCTATCTGCAAAGAATCGCCGCGGAAACCGTCACCAAACGAGAGTTGGCTCGTTGTCGAAGGCCGCCGCGAGGAACACGTTCTACCTAGGACGGCGGCAGCAGCTCCGGCCGGCGCGGCCGGATCACGTCGCCGGACGACTCGCCGCGCACCCGGCGCACGACCCACGGCACGACGTGCTCGCGCGCCCACTTCCAGTTCTCCGCGCGCTGGATCCGGCGGTCGACCGTCGGGGCGACGCCGAGCACGGTCCTGGTCAGCTCGTGCGGGACGCCGAGCCCGTCGAGCACGGAGATGGCGACCTCGGTGTGCCCGAGGGAGTTGAGGTGCAGCCGGTCCTCGGACCACATGCGACGGTCGCGCAGCTGGCGCATGTTCCACATGTCCACCAGCACGCACGAGTGCTCGGCCGCGATCGAGCGCACGTGCTCGTTGTAGATGGCCACCCGGCCGCGCATCCGGCGGAACACCGGGTCGTCCCCGCCGTCGACGCCCGTGAACAGGATGACCCGGGCGCCGGACTTCACCAGCAGAGCCACGGCCGCGCGGTACGCGCGCATGAGGGCGTCGATGTCCACCTTCGGCCGCATGAGGTCGTTGCCGCCCGCGTAGAGCGAGACGAGGTCGGGCTCCATCTCCAGCGCCCGCTCCAGCTGCTCGCGGAGCACCCGGGGCAGCAACCGTCCCCGCACGGCGAGGTTCGCGTAGGCGAACTCGGGGTCGGCGGCGCCGAGGACCTCGGCCACGCGATCCGCCCATCCGCGCACACCGTTCGGACGGCTGACGTCGTCGTCGCCCACTCCTTCGGTGAACGAGTCCCCCAACGCCACAAAACGCTTGCTCATGCCCCGGACCCTATGTCGTGCAATTGGGCGGGGGTTGCGCGGGGTTTGATAACGGTTCGATAACGGCGGCGTCTCGAACTGAGGCGCCGCACCATTGCGGGCCGTATCCCCGTTCGTGCGACTCCCCATGGACCTGGCGAAGCCGACGCGACTGATGGTCGCGCTGGCCGGCTGTGCGTTGGCCGTGCTGCTCAACACCGGGAGCGCACTCGGTCAGCCCAGCACCCCGTCGACCCCGATCTCGACCCCGCCGCCCGGAAGTGGCGGCACGGGTGACGAGGTCGTGCAGACGCAGTGGGGTCCGCTCGGCCCCGCCGACCGGGACTTCATGAACCGGGTCAAGCAGGCCGGGTTGTGGGAGAAGCCCGCCGGGGAGAAGGGCCAGGCCAAGAGGGCGGACCAGCCCAAGATCCAGGAGGCGTGCAAGCACCTCATCGAGGGCCACACGCTGCTGGACAACGTCGTGAACCGCGCGGGCGTCCTGCTCGGCCACACGTTGCCCACGGAGGCCTCCGACGAGCAGAAGGGCTGGCTCGCCGAGATGGACGCGGCGACCGGGGACGAGTTCGACGCGGTCTTCGCCAACCGGCTCCGCGCCGCGCACGGCAAGGTCTACGCCTACGCCTCGCAGATCCGCGCCGGCACCAAGAACGAGCTCGTCCGCATCCTCTCCACGCAGGCGATGATCACCGTCTTCGACCACATGAAGGTGCTCGAGGACACCGGGAAGGTCGACTTCGCGAGCCTGGAGTCGCCGCAACCGCTGGCGCCGCCCACGAACAGCACGACGGCGGCCGGCCAGGAGGAAGACCCGGCCGCGGACGCGTCGACCAACCCGACCGAGGGCGTGATCCCGACCGTGCCGGACGGCACCAGGTTCACCCGCACCGCGGAACAGGGCGTGTTCGGGGAGAACAACGGCGTCTTCTTCGGTGCGATCGCGGTGCTCGCGCTCGCGCTGGTCGGGATGAGACTGGTCTCCCGGCAGAAGAAGAAGACCCGGCGGAAATCCCGTTCGTACTGACAAACCGCTCAAAACCAGCTCCAACCGAAAAACAGCGGCTTATCGCCGTCATCTTCAGCATGCCGTTCTATCGGACTACTACGAGGTGGCACATGGCTATTCACCGGAGGAAATCCACGATCTGGCTCACGGCCGCCGCGGCCGCGATGGCCGTGGTCGCTGGCGGTGCCGCGGTGGTGGCCATCAGTTCTTCTGATGGCGCCGCGCTCGCCGACGGAGCGGACAAGAGCCTGTTCGTCGACATCACCAAGGTGAAGCCGAACGTCAAGAAACCACAACAGCAGAACAACGCCACCACGGGCACGTTCACCGTGAACTGCGGGCGGAACGAGAACGGGCACTTCAACCCGGACAACTTCATCGCGCAGCCGGGTGTCCGCAACGGCGCCCAGCACCTGCACGACTACGTCGGCAACCTGTCCACGAACGCCGACTCGAACAACAAGTCGCTCCAGGCCGCGGGCACGACGTGCCGCAACGGTGACAAGTCCGCCTACTTCTGGCCCGTCGTCCGCATCATCGACGAGGAGCCGGACGAGGCCGCGGAGCCCGCCGAGCAGGCCCCGCCGAAGAAGGACGACAAGGCCCAGCAGGACAAGGACAAGGCCGACAAGGCCGCGGCCCGCCTCGAGTGCCCCGACGTCGCGTCGCTGCTGCCCGAGGACGTGCCGGAGGCCGCCCAGGCCGAGATCGACCGCGAGCTCGAGAACATCGACAAGGTGACCGACGAGGCCGAGAAGAAGGTCGCCACCACCAAGGCCCAGGACCGCGACAACATCATCGTCGGCCCGACGCGCGAGAAGCGCGCGGCGATCCTGAACCGGATGATGCTGGCGTTCAGCCGCCAGGGCAAGCAGGCCCCCGACCTGAACCCGGCCGCCGCGTGCGCCGTGAAGGACCAGGCCGCGGGCGAGCAGGGCCTCGACAACGGCGGCGACAACAGCGACGCCGCCCAGGCCGAGGGCACCGAGAAGAAGAAGCAGCAGCCCAACCCCGAGGAGAACGGCGACAACGAGCTCGAGGGCAACGAGGGCAAGATCCAGCGCCCCGCCGTCGTCGACCTGACCTTCCGCGGCTCGCCCGTCGGCAAGGTGACCGCGATGCCCAAGTTCCTGCGCATCCTCTACGGCGACGCCAAGGCCGGCCAGAACGGCCCGAAGAACGCCAAGGCGTCCTGGACCTGCACCGGCTTCGAGGACAAGGTCCTCATGGACAAGTACCCGATCTGCCCGCAGGGCTCGAACGTCAAGCGCATCCACGACTTCCCGAGCTGCTGGGACGGCAAGAACATCGACTCCGAGAAGCACCGCGAGCACATCGTCTTCCCGGACGCCAACGGCAAGTGCCAGAACGGCTTCAAGGCCGTCCCCCAGCTGCGCATCTCGCTGACCTACAAGATCCCGCTGGACGTCCAGAAGGACGGGCGCTACCTGGTCGACTCCTTCCCGGAGGAGGAGCACAACCCGCTCACCGACCACGACGACTTCGCGAACGTGATGTCGCAGAAGATCATGAACCGCCTGGTCAACTGCGTGAACTCGGGCAAGAAGTGCCGCGAGTGACGCTCTGACCCACCTGCCCGTCGCAGGGCGCGAAAACCCCGGTGCACCTCCCGCGCACCGGGGTTTTCCCGTTGCGCGGAAAGGGTTTGCGGGTTCACCCACGTGAACCGGTTCACCACCGTGAACGTTGTTCCGGAATCTTTGACGTCAAAGGTATAGACCACCAACACTGGCGCCATGGTCACCCGTTCCTGCGCGGTGCTGATCGCACTGATCGCATCCCTGATCGCCCCGGTCACCGGCCAGTCCGCCATGGCGGCGCCGGCGACGTTCGTCCACCCGGGAGTCGTGGTCTCCCGTCCCCAGCTGGACTTCGTGCGCGCCAAGGTCCAGGCCGGCGCCCAGCCGTGGACGTCTGCCTACAACGCCATGATGGGCTCGAAGTACGCCGACCTGAACCGCACGCCGAAGCCGCGCGCCGTCGTCGAGTGCGGTTCCTACTCCAACCCCAACCTCGGCTGCACCGACGAGCGCGAGGACGCCATCGCCGCCTACACGCTGTCGCTGGCCTGGTACGTCACCCGCGACGCCCGGTACGCCACCAAGGCGATCCAGATCATGGACGCCTGGTCCGCCACCATCAAGGACCACACCAACTCCAACGCCCCGCTGCAGACGGCGTGGTCGGCCAGCAGCTGGCCGAAGGCCGCGGAGATCATCAAGCACGTCTACGGGAACTGGCCGAACAGCGGCCGGTTCGCCACCATGCTGCGCGACGTCTACCTGCCCGAGATCCAGAACGGCCGTGCGAACACCAACGGCAACTGGGAGCTCAGCATGATGGAGGCGACGCTCGGCATCTCGGTGTTCCTGGAGGACCGCGCGGTCTACGACAAGGCCGTCGGCATCTTCCGCACCCGCATCCAGGCGTTCATCTACCTCACCACCGACGGCGCTCTGCCGAAGACGCCGCCCGGCAGCGGCATCGACACCCGTGACGAGATCGTCTCCTACTGGCACAACCAGTCCACGTTCGTCGACGGGCTCGCCCAGGAGACCTGCCGCGACTTCGCCCACACCGCCTACGGGCTGTCCGCGGCCTCGCACTTCGCCGAGACCGCGCGGCACCAGGGCCAGGACGTCTGGGGCGAGATCAAGGACCGCATGCGCCACGCCTGGGGCCTGCACACCAAGTACCAGAACGGCGAGCCGGTGCCGTCGTGGTTCTGCGGCGGCTCGTTCTCCCGCGAGCTCGGGCCCACCTCCGAGGTCAGCTTCAACGCCCTGAACACCCGGCTGGGCATCGCCATGACGAACACCCAGCGCTACACCGAGGCCCAGCGTCCACAGGGGACGGACAACCTGTTCATCGCCTGGGAGACCCTCACCCACGCGGCGAACCCCCTCGTGACAGGGGCTAGCGTGCCTGCATGACCGAGACACCGGACGTGAAGCCACGCAGCCGCGACGTGACCGACGGCCTGGAGCGCACCGCCGCGCGCGGCATGCTCCGGGCCGTCGGCATGGGGGACGAGGACTGGGAGAAGCCGCAGATCGGCGTCGCCTCGTCCTGGAACGAGATCACGCCGTGCAACCTGCCCCTGGACCGCCTCGCGAAGGCGTCCAAGGACGGCGTGCACGCCGCGGGCGGGTACCCGCTGGAGTTCGGCACCATCTCCGTGTCCGACGGCATCTCCATGGGCCACGAGGGCATGCACTTCTCGCTCGTGTCGCGCGAGGTGATCGCCGACAGCGTCGAGACCGTGATGATGGCCGAGCGCCTCGACGGGTCGGTGCTGCTCGCGGGCTGCGACAAGTCGTTGCCCGGCATGCTGATGGCGGCGGCACGGCTCGACCTCGCCAGCGTGTTCCTCTACGCGGGCTCCATCCTGCCGGGCCGCGTCACCCTCTCCGACGGCACGGAGAAGGAGGTCACGATCATCGACGCGTTCGAGGCCGTCGGGGCCTGCGCGCGCGGCCTGATGAGCCGGGCGGACGTCGACCTGATCGAACGCGCCATCTGCCCCGGTGAGGGCGCGTGCGGCGGCATGTACACGGCGAACACGATGGCCAGCGCGGCCGAGGCGCTCGGCATGTCGCTGCCCGGCAGCGCCGCTCCCCCGGCCACCGACCGCCGCCGCGACGGGTTCGCGCGCCGGTCCGGCCAGGCCGTGGTCGAGATGCTGCGCAAGGGCATCACCGCGCGGCAGATCATGACGCGCGAGGCGTTCGAGAACGCGATCTCCGTCGTGATGGCGTTCGGCGGCTCCACCAACGCCGTGCTGCACCTGCTCGCCATCGCGCACGAGGCCGGCGTCGAGCTGTCGCTGGACGACTTCAGCCGCATCGGCGCGCGCGTGCCGCACCTCGCGGACGTCAAGCCGTTCGGGCGGCACGTGATGACCGACGTCGACCGCATCGGCGGCGTGCCCGTGGTGATGAAGGCCCTGCTGGACGCCGGTCTGCTGCACGGCGACTGCCTGACGGTCACCGGCCGCACGGTCGCCGAGAACCTCGCCGACATCGCCCCGCCCGACCCCGACGGCCTCGTCCTGCGGGCGCTGGACAAGCCCATCCACCACACCGGCGGCATCACCGTCTTGAAGGGCTCGCTCGCGCCCGAGGGCGCCGTGGTGAAGTCCGCGGGCTTCGACTCGGACGTCTTCACCGGCACCGCGCGCGTGTTCGACCGCGAACGCGCCGCCATGGACGCGCTGGAGGACGGCACGATCACCGCGGGCGACGTCGTGGTGATCCGCTACGAGGGTCCCAAGGGCGGTCCGGGCATGCGCGAGATGCTCGCCATCACCGCCGCGATCAAGGGCGCGGGCCTGGGCAAGGACGTGCTGCTGCTCACCGACGGCCGGTTCTCCGGCGGCACGACGGGCCTGTGCGTCGGGCACGTGGCGCCCGAGGCCGTCGACGGCGGGCCCATCGCGTTCGTGCGCGACGGCGACCGGATCACGCTGAACGTCGCCGAGGGCACCCTCGACGTCGAGGCGGACCTGGAGAGCCGCCGCGAGGGCTGGGCCCCGCTGCCTCCCCGCTACGAGCGCGGCGTGCTGGCCAAGTACGCGAAGCTCGTCGGCTCGGCGTCGCGCGGCGCGGTGTGCGACTGAGGGGTAACCCGGTCGGTTGAACTGCCACGCGTGTGCGGTCACCCGGTCGTAGTGCACCCGCGGATAACTCCACGACGGCGGGTACTTCGCGTTCACAAGCCGACAAGCCGAACGCGGGAGGACAACGCGATGATCGATCAGACGCACGTTGAGGCTCTGTACGACTGCGACGTGATCGACAACAAGGGTGAGAAGATCGGGTCGGTCAAGCGGGTGTGGCTCGAGGACGGCACCGGCAGGCCGATGTGGGCCGAGGTCCACACCGGACTGTTCGGGATGAAGGAGAGCTTCGTCCCGATCCAGCAGGGCAACGTGGCGGGGGGCGCGATCACCGTCCCCGTCACCAAGCAGCAGGTGAAGGACGCCCCGAGCCTGCACACCGCCGACGACCACATGACCGACGACGAGCAGGACGCGCTCTACCGGCACTACGGGATGATCCCGCAGGCCAAGACCGGCGAGCACGACCGGCTCGACGACGCGGGCCGGCGGGCGGCAGACGGCAGGCACGCCACCGGGCAGCGCGGAGCGGACGACCGGGCGCAGCGCACTGACGCCGCCGAGGTCACGCTGTCGGAGGAGAAGCTCGACGTCGGCACCCGCAAGGTGGAGTCGGGCCGGGTGCGGCTGGTCAAGCACACGGTGACCGAGCAGCGCAACATCACCGTCCCCGTCACGCACGAGGAGGTCCGGGTCGTCCGCGAGCCCGTCGCGGACGGGGCGCGCCACACGGGCAAGGCCTTCGCCGACGAGCAGGCCGAGATGACGCTGCACCGCGAGGAACCGGTGGTGCAGAAGCGCACCGAGGCCACGGAACGGGTCCGGCTGGAGAAGGACGCCGTCACCGAGCAGCGCGACGTCAAGGGCGAGGTCCGCAAGGAGCGCGTCGAGGTCGAGCGCGACGGCGACCGCCACGACGAGCGCCGCGACCGCCGCTGAAGCTGTGCCGCGCGGCACCGCCCGCCCTTC
>NZ_DASVFL010000113.1:0-16389 GCF_036380075.1 Lentzea sp.
CAGTGCTGACGCGTTGTGCCGCGAGCACTGCTCGTGACGGGACCACCCCACGGGATCGCGCCCAACGCACGCAACAGCAAGCCGCCCAACGCAACAGGCGTGCCATCAACCCGCTGACGGCGCCGGCCCGGTCCTTGATCAGTTGGCGGGGTCCGGGGCGGAGCCCCGCGCCTGAAACAGGCACCCAACACGCCAACGCAACCACCAGCCCCAATCACCAGCCCCAGCCACCGGACCTCAAGGCCGAGCATGAACAGCGGCCCGAGCACACCCCCCAGCCACCACGAGCAACCCCAACGCAGCCCAAACCGGCCAAAGCTCCGAATAAGTGACCGCCAAAGCGATGTTCGTAGCGCCGGCGGCAGTGAACACCGCCGCCAGCACCACCCAGAAGAAGAACTGCCGTCTGCTCAAAACCACCGCCTGTCCGCCGCGCGCAGTTGTCCCTGTATCGCGCGTATCGAGGTTTGTGGTGCTCGGGTTACTGGTGGGGCCATCGACGATCGGGTACTACTGACCCGCATGACGACCGACACCGTGACCGGCTCCGACTACGGCACCCTCGTGCGCACGCACCTGACGCGCGTCGAACAGCACACCGCGGCCGCGTTGGACGACGTGGCCGAGCTCGTGCTCGCCGCTGTCCAGGCCGACGGGACCCTGCTCACCGCCGGCGCGGGACACTCGCTGGCCGCGGTCGCCGAGACCTTCTACCGCGCGGGTGGTCTCGCCTGCGTCCGCCCGGTCTACCACCCCGAGTTGCTCCCGATGCACGGCGCGATCAGCAGCACCGCCGCCGAACGCCGCTCCGGGCTCGCCAACGAGGTCCTGCGCGACGCCGGTCTCGCCCCGCACGACGTGCTGTTCGTGTTCTCGACCTCGGGCGTGAACTACTACCCGGTCGAGCTCGCTCAGGAGGCCGCCAACGCCGGCTGCCCGGTCGTGGCCGTGACGTCCGTGGCTTCCAGCTCCCAGGCGCCGCGCCGGGCCGGTGTGACGCTGGCCGAGGTGGCGACCGTCGTGCTCGACAACCTCGTCCCGCCCGGCGACTCGACCTACCCCGCCGAGGCGCCCGTCACCGCGGCGATCTCCACCATCGCCACGACGTTCCTGTGGAACCTGCTGATGGTCCGGCTCGTCGACAAGGCCGCCGAGACCGGCGTGCAGCTGCCGTTGTGGCGCAGCGCGAACGTCGAGGGCGGCGACGCGGCCAACGCCGACATGCTCCGGCACTACCAGACCCGCATCCCGCAGCTCGGCTAGCCGAAACCCCGGATCGACCGGGCTGCACCGCGTTAGCCTCCCACCGGGGACAGCACTTATCCGGGGGGAAACAAACCAGTGGAGACCAGAACTCGCAGAGGGATCCTGATCGGCGGCGCGCTCGCCACGGCGACCACACTCGGCGTGGCGGGCGTTCTGCTGTTCGGCGGCGGCCCGGCCGGCTCCGGTGAGCAGCCGGCGAAGCTCACCGAGACTCCTTCGCAGGTCGCGATGTCGTTCGTGACCACGGCGTTCACCGGCGACTCCGCCACCGCGGCCGCCCTGACAGACGCGCCGGGTGCCGCCACGCCGGTCCTGGCCGCCACCAAGGCGGGCATGAGCGGTTCGTCCTACCAGGCCGGCCTGGTCGAGAGCCCGCCGCCGGGACCGGACGCGACCACGACGGAGTTCCGCGCGTCCGTCACCTGGGTCCTGCCGAACTCCGCCCGCCTGAACTACGACGTCACGATCCCGCTGCGGCGCGTCGACGGCGCCTGGAAGGTCCACTGGACCCCGGCGGTCGTCCACCCGCAGCTCAGCGAGGGCGGCTCGCTCGTCTTCCGCAAGGCAGTCGCCGACGGGGCGTTGCTGGGCCGCGACGGCAACCCGTTGGCGCAGGGCACGATTCCCGACGGGCTGTACCGGACGATCACCGGACAGGTCGGCGACCTCAAGGGCACGGACGGCTGGGAGGTCGGCCTCTCCGCGGGCGCCGCTTTCACCGCGCTGGACGGCAGGAAGCCCGAGGCCGGCGAGAAGATCACCGTCACCATCGACCCCGCCCGGCAGACGGCCGCGCAGGCGGCGGTCGACGCCCTGCCACAAGGCGCCGCGATCGTGGCCATCGACGCCTCCACCACCGAGATCCTCGCCGTGGCGCAGAACAAGGCGCTGAGCGGCACCAACCCGTTCGTCGGCCGCTACGCCCCCGGCTCGACGATGAAGATCGTCACCGGCGCCGCCGCCCTCGACGCGGGACTGGTGCAGCTGAACAGCTCCGTCGCCTGTCCCGCCACCGCGACCATCGGCACCCGCCGCATCAGCAACGCGGGCTTCGGCCACGAGAGCCTCCCGTTCCACACGGCGTTCGCCCTGTCGTGCAACACGACCTTCGGTGAGCTGGGCTCGAAGCTGCCGCCGAACGCCCTGCCGGACATGGCGAAGCGCTTCGGCCTCGGCGCCGACTGGACCGTCGCGGGCGCCGACACGAACACCGGCAAGGTCCCGCCCGCCACCGGCGACCAGCGGGTGGAGAACAGCTTCGGCCAGGGCACCGTCGTCGCGAGCCCGTTCGGCATGGCGCTCGTGGCCGCGACCGTGGTCTCCGGCCGGCAGCCGACGCCGACCCTGTTGCGCGGCAAGGCATCCGTCCCGAACGACGTGGCGGCGGGTCCTCCCGCGGCGGTGCTGGCGCCGTTGCGGTCGATGATGCGCGAGGTCGTCACCTCCGGCACCGCGAAGCAGCTCGCCGGAATCGCGGGCCTGGCGGGCAAGACCGGCACCGCGGAGGCGGGCGGCGGCACCGAGCACGGCTGGTTCGTCGGCTACCAGGGCACCGTGGCGTTCGCGGTCTTCGTCGAGAACGCCGGCTCGTCGCAGAGCGCCCTGCCCGCCACCGCCGCCTTCCTCAGGGGTTGACCCTCGGGACGAGCAGCCCGCGGTGGAAGGCCTCCGTGACGGCGGCGGCCCGGTCGCCGACCTCCAGCTTGCCGTAGATGTTGAGCAGGTGGGACTTCACGGTCGCCTCGGTGATGAAGAGACCCGCGGCCACCTCGCGGTTGGTCGCGCCGCCGGCGACCAGCCGCAGCACCTCCAGCTCGCGTTGGCTGAGCACCGGCGCCGCCGCCGTCCGCACCCGCCTCATCAGCAACGCCGCCGCGGCCGGGGCGAGCACGGCCTCGCCGCGCGCGGTGGCCTTGACCGCGCGCAGCAGCTCGTCGCGCGGCGCGTCCTTGAGCAGGTACCCGGTGGCACCGGCCTCGACCGCCGACACCACGTCGTTGTCGTTGTCGTACGTGGTCAGCACCAGCACGTTCGCGCCGCTGCCGATCAGCTCGCGGGTGGCGGTGATGCCGTCCACACCGGGCATCCGCAGGTCCATCAGCACGACGTCGGGCCGCAACGTCCTGGCCAGCCGCACGGCCTCGGCGCCGTCGCCCGCCTCGCCGACGACCTCGAAGCCGGGGTCGCGGGCGAACATGCTCGTCAGCCCGTCCCTGACCACCGGGTGGTCGTCGACCACCAGCAACCTGATCACGCCGCCACCGGCACCCGCGCCGACACGCCCGTGCCTCCGCCGGGCTCCGACTCGATCTGCACCGTCCCCGCCACCCCCTCGATCCGCTGCCTCATCGCCACCAGCCCGAACCCCTCGGCGCGGGCGAGGTCGAACCCGCGGCCGTCGTCGCGCACGTCCAGCGCCACCTCGTCCTCCAGGTAGGACAACGTGACCCCGACCCGGCTGGCCCCCGCGTGCCTCGCCACGTTCGCCAGCGCCTCCTGCGCGGCCCGCAGCAGCGCGAACTCCGCCTCGGGCGCGATCAGCCGCGCCTCGCCCGTGGTCATGACCTGCACCGGGATGTCGTTCAGCTCCGACCACCTGCTCGCGACGCCCGCGAGCGCCTCGCCCAGCCGGGCCGTCCGCAGCGGTTCGGGGCGCAGCGCCGCGACGGACCTCCGCGCCTCGTCGAGGCTCTCCCTGGCGAGCCCGGTCGCGGCGGCGACGTGCCGGGCCCACGTCGACTCGTCGGCCGCGCGGAGCTGGCTGATGATGCCGGTCAGTCCCTGCGCGAGCGTGTCGTGGATCTCGCGCGCCATCCGCTGGCGTTCTTCCCGCACACCGGCTTCCTTGGCCCGCAGGACCAGCTGTTCGTGCAGGGCGGCGTTCTCCGCCAACGACTCCGCGAGCCGGCGGTTCGCCTCCCGCGTCTCCGCGAGGGCACGCTCCCGTTCGGCCTCCTGCCGTTCGGCGCGGCGCACGACGAAAGCGTAGGCGCACAGGGGAACCGCGTTGCCGGCGACGACCGCCAGCCAGATCGCGACACCGCCGAGCGTGGACTTGTCCACGCCGTACGCCTGGGCCGTCCCCGCCACCGCGGCCACCGCCGCGACGCCCACCGGTTGCCACGGGAACGCCAGCGTGCGGAAGGCGTAGAAGTACGGCACCGGCGTCAGGAACCCGAACAACGGGTTGAGCACCACCAACGCCGCCGTGAGCGCGGTCAGTCCCACGCCGTACACCCACGGCGGTGGCCTCCGGAACGTCATGCCCGCCGCGAGCCAGGCGGCCATCACCGCGCACAGCACCAGTTCGGCCGCTTCCGGCCGGTCGTCCAGAGTGGTGGCCGCCGCCAGCAGCATCAGCAGGACGTACGGCCACCGCGCCACGGGAATGCCCATCCGCGTTCCTCCCCCGCCGGACAATCTAGCCCGGTTCGACCGCGAGAGCGTGCCGGAACACCGAGCGCGGGTCCCACCTGGCCTTGATCCGCTGGAGCCGCGGGTAGTTGTCCTTGTAGTACAGGCGCTGCGCGGACACCCCCGACGTGTTCCAGGCCGGATCAGCGAGGTCGGCGTCCGCGTAGTTGATGTACGAACCGTCGTTGACGTCACCGGGCACCGGCACGCCACCGGTCTCGGCGTAGACGTCGCGGTAGAACCCGCGCACCCACGCGAGGTTGGCCGCGTCGTCCTGTTCCTCGGTCCAGATCGTCTGGTAGACCGCCTTCATCACCACGTCGCGCTGCGCGGTCGCGGTCTCGTGCGGCGCCACGGCGTTGGCCTGCCCGCCGTACCCGATGAGCAGCATGCCGCCGCCAGACATGCCCGTGGGGTCGCCGAGGTGCCGCCAGATCGCGCCGACCTGGTTGCCGTTGAACGACTTCCGCAGGTACGCGGCCTTGATCTTGTACCGCCGCGTGAGCACGTCACCCGGTTCGCCGGTGCCGGGCCACGTCATCTTGTGCAGCCACGGCACGGTTTTGCGCAGTTCGAACACCGGCGTCAGCCCCAGCCCCGCCGACACCGACGCCACCAGCTCGTCGATCATCGCCTGGACGCCCGGCAGGTCCGCGTCGGCCTGCACCGACAGCATCGCGATGCCGCCGTTGCGTTGCTGCACCTCGAGAATCCCGTACAGCCCGGCCTGCGGTGCGCCCGGCGCGCTGTTGCGCTCGTGCCACGTGCCGAAGTTCCTCAGCAGCCCGCCGAGCTTCTCCTCGGTGAGCTGGCCCCAGTCCCAGAGCGTCACGTGCTGCACCATCTGCCGCGGCAGGGGCGGCAACGCCGGCGCGTTCCCGGGAGACCGCAACCAGTACTTCGTCACCACGCCGAAGTTGCCGCCACCACCGCCGGTGTGCGCCCACCACAGCTCGCGGTTGGGGTCGTCCTGCTCCCGCGTGGCGACGACGGCACGAGCCCGGCCGTCCTTGCCCACCACGACCACCTCGACCGCGTGCAGGTGGTCCACCACGGCCCCGTACCGCCGCGACAACGGCCCGTACCCGCCACCGGCGATGTGCCCACCGGCCCCGACCTCTGGACATCCACCGCCCGGGATCGTGACGCCCCACCCGGCCCCCAGCGCCCGGTACACCTGCCCGAGCGTCGCCCCGGGCTCCACCACGAACGCCTTCCTGGCGGCGTCGTACCCGACCTCGTTCAACGCCGACAGGTCCAGCAGCGTCTTGGCCTCCGGCGACAGGTCGTCGAAGCAGTGCCCACCACTGCGCACAGCGATCCGCCGCCCGGCCCGCACGGCGTCGTCCACCGCCCGGACGACCTGCTCGGTCGACGTGGGCACCCGAATCTCGTCGGGCCGCGGCACGAACCGGAAGTTGTTGCCCCGCACCAGGTTCTCGTACCGAACGTCGTCGGGCACGATCCGCACCACACCACCACCCGGCGCCGCGGCCGCGTACCCCTGCCCCACCAGCCCGCCCGCAGCGACGGCCCCCGCACCGGCCAACAACGCGCGCCGGCTCACTCCCCCGGAGTTGCTCATCCCGATCCCTTCGCCCTTGGTGGTCTCACCGTGGCAGGACGGGATCTCCCGGACATCAGCCGATCACCTGGCCCGGAGGTGGAGACGGGGCCCAGCCGAACGGCTGAGACGCCACCCGCCGCCGGTGGGTTCGCGCAGGTCGCGGGCTTGTAGGGATGGTTGAGCGGCGAAGCGAGAAGCGGCGGCAGGGCAGAACGACAGTGCGCCACGAAGTCCGCCCTGATGAGCCTCCGCGCGACACCGATCGCTCCCGGAGCCGAGCCGCCCAGCGGGACACGAGCCCCCGGCAACCCTGACGAGCCCGCCACTCCACCCGAGCCCTGCCACTCCGCCGGGGCCGCCACTCCGCCAAGTCCGTCCTGCAGACCCCAGCCGTCCAGCGAAGGCGCGGCCCAGACCACCCAGGCCGGACCGGTCAGTTGCGGTGTGCCACCTCCGTGCGGTCGCTGAACTTCGGCGTCGGGAACACGCCCACCACCGGCGGCTCGGCGAACTGGGTGTTGTACAGGTCGGCGTAGCGGCCCTCGGCCGACATCAGCTCCGTGTGCGTGCCGCGTTCGACGATGTCGCCGTGTTCGAGGACCAGGATCTGGTCGGCGTTGCGGACGGTCGACAGGCGGTGCGCGATCACCAGGGCGGTGCGGCCGTGCAGGGCCTCGGTCAGCGCCTCCTGCACCGCCGCCTCGGACTCCGAGTCGAGGTGGGCGGTCGCCTCGTCCAGGATCACGACGCGCGGCTTGGCCAGCAGCAGGCGGGCGATGGTCAGGCGTTGGCGTTCGCCGCCGGAGAGGCGGTAGCCGCGTTCGCCGACCACGGTGTCGAGCTGGTCGGGCAGTGACGTCACCAGGTCGAGCAGGCGGGCTCGGCGCAGGGCGTCCCACAGGTCGTCGTCGGAGGCGCCGGGCGAGGCGTACTCCAGGTTGGCGCGGATCGTGTCGTGGAACAGGTGGCCGTCCTGGGTGACCACGCCGACCGTCGCGCGCAGCGAGTCGAACGACAGGTCGCGGACGTCCACTCCGGACAGCCGCACGGCGCCCGAGTCGACGTCGTAGAGGCGCGGCACGAGCGAGGCCAGCGTCGACTTGCCGGCGCCGGACGAGCCGACCACCGCGACGAGCTGGCCCGCGGCGGCCTCGAAGCTGATGCCGTGCAACACCTCCTCGCCACCGCGGGTGTCCAAAGTGGCCACCGACTCCAGCGAGGCGAGCGACACCTTGTCGGCCGACGGGTAGCCGAACCGGACGTCGGAGAACTCCACCGACACCGCGCCGGACGGGACGGTCTGCGGGTCGGGCCGCTCCTTGATCATCGGGTCCAGGTCGAGCACCTCGAAGACGCGCTCGAACGACACCAGCGCCGTCATCAGGTCGACGCGAGCGTTTGCGAGGGCGGTCAGCGGTGCGTAAAGGCGGGTCAGCAGCAGCGCGAGCGACACCACGGCACCGGCGGCCAGGTGGCCGGTCAGCGCCAGGTAGCCGCCGAGGCCGTAGACGAGGGCCTGGGCGAGGGCGGAGACCAGGGTCAGGCCCGTCATGAACCACCGGGTGGCCATCGCGGTCCGGATGCCGATGTCGCGGACCTTCGCGGCCTTCTCGCCGAACTCCTCGTCCTCGCGGTCCGGCCGGCCGAACAGCTTCACGAGCGTGGCGCCCGGTGCCGAGAACCGCTCCGTCGACTGGGTGACCATCGAGGCGTTGAGCGCCGAGGCCTCGCGCTGCATGTCCGCCATCCGGCGGCCCATCCGCTTCGCGGGCAGCACGAACACCGGCAGCAGCACCAGCGCCAGCGCGGTGACCTGCCACGACAGCGTGAACATCACGCCCAGCGACAGCACCAGCTGGATGATGTTCGTGACGAAGCCGGACAACGTCGAGGTGAACGCGCGCTGGGCGCCGATCACGTCGTTGTTCAGGCGCGAGACGAGCGCACCGGTGCGCGTGCGGGTGAAGAACGCGACCGGCATCTTCTGCACGTGCCCGAACACGGCGCGGCGGAGGTCGTAGATCAGGCCTTCACCGATGCGGGTGGACTGCCACCGCTCGACGACCCCCAGCCCGGCGTCGACCACGGCGACCAGCGCGATGACCACCGCCAGCCACACCACGACCGACGGCGCGGAGCCGCCCACGATCGCGTCGACCACGCGCCCGGCGAGCAGCGGTGTGGTGACCGCCAGGACCGCCGAGATGATCGTCAGCAGCAGGAACACCACGAGCTTCGCCCGGTGCGGCCGGGCGAAGGCCAGCACGCGCCGGAAGGTGCCCCGGCGCACCTTCGTCGGTGCGTCGGAGGTGGCCCCCATCATGAATCGCCAAGAGCTGTAGCCGTCCACGCTGTCTAGAACAGCACAGCGGTCTGACAATTCCTTCGCGGATGGCTAGGACCGCGGAAAAGTTCAGCTTTGAGCGGACAGCGCCGCGAACGACCGCAGCCGGCGCAGCTGGGCGGCGCGCTCCAGCGCCAGCTGCTCCTCGAACGCCACGCCCGAGGCAGCCGACGCGATCAGGCCCAACGTCTCCGTCACCGCGCCCGCGACGGGCTTGAGGACGGCCGCCACGAACTCGTCGACGGCGGCGTCCAGCCCGTCCAGGGGCACGACGGAGTTCGCGAGACCGATCCGCAGCGACTCCTCCGCCGACACCCGGCG
Source organism: Lentzea sp. (assembly GCF_036380075.1). Lineage (NCBI taxonomy): Bacteria > Bacillati > Actinomycetota > Actinomycetes > Pseudonocardiales > Pseudonocardiaceae > Lentzea > Lentzea sp. Next base: position 8,913 of record NZ_DASVFL010000113.1, read on the forward strand.
CGACGTCACGCACAGCTCGGCGGCGCGCGAGTACCCCACGAGGCGCACGAGGGGCAGGGTTCCGCCCAGGTCCGGCACCAGGCCCAGCCCGGTCTCGGCCATGCAGAACCGCGCGTCCTCGGCGAGCACGCGGAAGTCGCACGCCAGCGCCAGCTGGAAGCCCGCGCCGATGGCGTGCCCCTGCACCGCGGCGATCGTCACGCGCGCCGGATCGCTCAACCAGGTGAACCCGGCCTGGTACGACGCGATCTTCGCGTCCGCCTCCTCGGCGGACACCGACAGCAGCGCACCAAGACCACCGGGTTCGCCGTCGACGGGCTCACCGGTGAACATGCGCCGGTCCAGTCCCGCCGAGAAGGCGCGACCAGATCCCCGGACGACCACGACTCGGACGTCCGGGTCCAGCTGCTCGCCGATGTGCCGCAACGCCTGCCAGGTGGCAGGCGTCTGCGCGTTGAGCACGTCGGGACGATCGAGCGTGACGGTCGCGAGCGGCCCCGAGATCGTGAGCCGAACGCCACCGCGCTCGAGCACGCCAGCGTCGATGGTGGGCACTGGCATGAGTCCTACCTCCGGCGAACTAGAAGCTAGTTACCGGAGAGTAGCAGTCTGGGCAGGGACTACTTCTTCTTCGTCCGGGTGGCGCCACCGCGACCGCGCAGCGTGACGCCGGATTCCGAGAGAACCCGGTGCACGAAGCCGTAGGAACGCCCGGTGCTCTCCGCCAAAGCCCGGATGCTCGCGCCCTTTTCGTACTTCTTCTTCAGGTCAGCGGCCAGCTTGTCCCGCGTGGCGCCGGTGATCCGGGCACCCTTCTTCAGGTCAGCCACCTTGTCCCGCCTTCCGTACGAGCAGGTGGGCCGTTTGACGGCCCCTGTCGTCGCAATGATCGAACAGGATCCGGCAGAACGCCAGGTGATCAAGCAAAGAGATCGCCGAACGGTCGATTCGATCACACTGAGTTGATCACAGAACGCGCTCGGTAGTCCTTTGAGAGGTGGAGATCACGCCAGCTGGACGAGGTCGAGGTAGTCCTCGGACCAGTGGTCCTCGGTGCCGTCGGGCAGCAGGATCACCCGCTCGGGCTCTAGCGCCTCGACCGCTCCGGGGTCGTGCGTCACCAGCACGACGGCGCCCTCGTAGCGGCGCAGCGCGTCGAGGACCTGCTCGCGCGAGGCCGGGTCGAGGTTGTTGGTGGGCTCGTCGAGCAGCAGCACGTTCGCGGCCGACGACACCAGCCCGGCCAGCGCCAGCCGGGTCTTCTCGCCACCGGACAGCGTGCCGGCGGGCTGGTCGAGCTGCTCGCCGGTGAACAGGAACGTGCCGAGCAACGACCGCAGCCGCTGCTCCTGCTCGTCCGGCGCCATGTGCCGGATGTTCTGCCACACCGACGCGTCGTGGTCGAGCGTCTCGTGCTCCTGCGCGAAGTAGCCGATCTTCAGGCCGTGACCGGGCACGACCTTGCCGGCGTCCATCTTCTCGCTGCCGCCCAGCAACCGCAGCAACGTCGTCTTGCCGGCGCCGTTGAAGCCGAGCACGACGACGCGGGAACCCTTGTCGATGGCCAGGTCCACGCCGGTGAAGATCTCCAGCGAGCCGTAGGACTTGCTCAGACCCTCTGCCATCAAAGGGGTCTTGCCGCACGGGGCGGGCGCCGGGAAGCTGATCCGCGCGACCTTGTCGCTCTGGCGCACGTCGTCGAGACCGTCGAGCAGCTTCTGGGCGCGCTTGGCCATGTTCTGCGCCGCGACGGCCTTCGTGGCCTTCGCGCCCATCTTGGCGGCCTGCACCATCAGCGCGCCGGCCTTCTTCTCGGCGTTCGCGCGCTCACGGCGGCGGCGCTTCTCGTCCGTCGCACGGGCTTCGAGGTACTTCTTCCAGCCGAGGTTGTAGATGTCCACCTCGCCGCGCATGGCGTCGAGGAACCACACCTTGTTCACGACGTCGTCGAGCAGCTCCACGTCGTGGGAGATCACGACGAGCCCGCCGTCGTGGGACTTGAGGAACCCGCGCAGCCACGTGATCGAGTCGGCGTCGAGGTGGTTGGTCGGCTCGTCGATCAGCAGGATCGTGCTCGACTTGCCGCCGACACCGGCCTCGGAGGCGGCGAACAGGATCCGCGCCAGCTCGACGCGGCGGCGCTGGCCACCGGAGAGCGTGCTCAGCGGCTGGGCGAGCACGCGGTCCGGCAGGCCGAGGTTGGAGCAGATCCGCGCGGCCTCGGACTCGGCCGCGTAGCCGCCGAGGGAGGCGAAGCGCTCCTCGAGCCGGCCGTACTTGCGGACGGCGACGTCGAGCTCGTCTACGTCGACCAGCTCGGCCATCTTCGACTGGGCCTTCTCCATGTCGCGGAGCAGCTGGTCGAGGCCGCGGGCGGACAGCACGCGGTCCTTGGCGATGACGGACAGGTCGCCCTCGCGCGGGTCCTGCGGCAGGTAGCCGAGCTCGCCCTTGCGGGTGATGGCGCCGCCGTACGGCTCGCCCTCACCGGCGAGGACGCGCAGCGAGGTGGTCTTGCCGGCACCGTTGCGGCCCACGAGGCCGATGCGGTCGCCGGGCTGGACGCGCAGGTTGGCGCCGCTCACGAGAATGCGTGAGCCCGCGCGCAACTCCATGTCGGTTGCGGTGATCAAGAGGAACTCCGAAGCAGAAGGTGGATCCGGGCACGGCGATGGATGGCACGTCCGAATCGGCCTACTCCAGGAGGATCACGGACACGATTCTACGGGATCGGCACGAAGGAATTTCCCACCTGTGTCGGGACGCATAGATTCACCGGCCATGAGCGAAGACTTCTCGGGCAAGGCCGCCCTGGTCACCGGTGCCTCGCGCGGCATCGGTCTCGGCATCGCGCGCGAGCTGCTGACCCGCGGCGCGTCCGTCACCATCACGGGCCGCAAGGCCGACCAGCTGGCCGAGGCGGCGAAGCAGCTGGAGGCCGGCACGGGCGGGCGTGTGCTGGCGTTGCAGGGCAACGCGGGTGACGCCGCGTCGCGCGAGGAGGTCGTGGCGCGCACGGTCGAGGAGTTCGGCAGCGTCGACGTGCTGGTCAACAACACCGGCATCAACCCGCAGTTCGGGTTCCTGATGGACGCCGACCTCGACGCCGTCCGGAAGATCTTCGACGTGAACGTGGTGGCGGCGCTCGGTTTCACGCAGCTGGTGTGGAAGGCGTGGATGGGCGAGCACGGCGGCGCGGTCGTGAACGTGGCGTCGGTGGGCGGCATCCGGTCGACGGGCGTCATCGGCGCGTACGGGGCGTCCAAGGCGGCGCTGATCCGCCTGACCGAGGAACTGGCGTGGCAGCTCGGCCCGAAGGTGCGGGTGAACGCCGTCGCGCCCGCCGTGGTGAAGACGAAGTTCGCCGAGGCGTTGTGGAGCGGCCGCGAGGAGTCGGGCACGCAGGCCTACCCGATGAAGCGCTTCGGCACTCCGGAGGACGTGGCCTCGCTCGTGGCGTTCCTGTGCTCGGACGCGGCGTCCTGGATCACCGGCGAGACGGTGCGGGTGGACGGCGGCCTGCTGGCCACGGGCACGGCGGGCTGAGGCGGCTCACGGCCGGACGGCGAGGTCCAGTCGCAGCACGGTCTCGCCGTCCTCGTCGACCTCGCCGGTCGGCACGAACCCGAACCGGCGGTAGAACGGCTCGGGCGTCCCCTCCCCCGGCACGCAGCTGGTGACGAGCTCGGTGGCGCCCTCCGCCCGCAGCAACGCCACGACCTCGTCCAGGATCGCGGTGCCGTACCCGCGGCCCTGGTGGGCGGCGCCGACCAGCAGGCGCCACAGGAAGTACGGCCCGAGGATCCCGGGGCCGGGCGTGACGTCCCAGCTGAGCATCACGAACCCGACGGGCTCGTCACCGTCGTAGGCGGCGCGGAACCACGGGTTGGCCTCGGGATGCTCCGCCGCGTGCCGGAACGACTTCTCGACGGACGCGACGAACCGTTCCTGCGCGGGATGCACGCGCACGGCGATCACCGCGTCACGGTTGGCGTCGGTGACCTCGACCAGGCGGATGCGGGCTGTCATGCCCCGGCATTCTGCCGCTCAGGGCGTCGCGACGGGCGTGGTCGACACCGGCGGGTCCGGCCGGTACGACGTGGGGGCGCCGGCGGGCGAGGTCGTGGCGGGTGGTGACCCGGCCGACGTCGACGGCCGGGTCGTGCCGGTGCTGGTCCGCGGGGGCACCCCCACGGTCGTCGGCGTCGGCTCGACCGGGGTCGTCGACAGCGGTGACGTGCTCGACGGGACCGGGGACGTCGTCGTGGACGGGGCGGGCACCAGCGGTTCCGGGGGCGCCGAGGGCGGCAGCACGGCCAGTGCCACCCCCACGACGGCCACCGTTGCGAGCCCGGTGCCGACCACGGCGACGGTGCGGCGCCGGGTCCGCACGGCCCGGCCGCGCTGGATCAGGTCGGCCGCCGTGACGGCACGCGGCGGTGCGTCCTCCGCGTGCAGAGCGGAGAAAGTCGCCCGCAGGTCGTCTTCGCGAACCATCACACCTCCAGCCTCAAGTGGTCGAACTCGGGCCCCAGCCTGCGCCGCAACGTCTCCAGGCCCTTGCTGCTCTGCGACTTCACCGTGCCCGTCGAACAGCTCAGCGCCGCCGCCGTCTCCTCGACGCTGAGATCGTGCCAAAAGCGCAGCACGAGGACCGCCCGCTGCCGTGCGGGCACGGCGGTGAGCGCCTGCCAGAGGACGAGCCTGTCCTCCGCCCCTGCGACGGAGGACAGGCCCTCGGGAGGCGCGTCGGTGAGCTTCTCCCTGCGCCACCGCACCTTGCGGCGTTCGGCGAGGAACGTCCGCACGACGATCTGGCGCAGGTACGGCTCGAGGCCCGACCGGTCCGCGAGCTTCGGACCGGCCAGGTAGAGCTTCAAGAACGCCGACTGCATGACGTCCTCCGCCTCGTGCCAGCTACCGCTCATCAGGAACGCGGTGAAGCGCATCGAGTCGGCGTACCGGTCGAAGCAGTCGGTGAACTCGGCCTCCCAGTTCAGCGGTGGCTCCTCACCGGGCCGGGGTCGTGGAGACCGGCGGCGTCCACGTCGTGGGACCGGGCCGCGTGGTCTCGATCGGGGTGGTCGCCGGGGTCGACGTCGTCGGCTCCGGCCGGGTCGTCGCCGGCGGGGTCGCCTGCACCGACGTGGTCGGCGGGAGCTCGGGCGAGGTCGCGACCGGCGACGTCGCGATCTGCGAGGGCGAGGTCGTGGCCGGCGACGTCGCGATCTGCGAAGGCGAGGTCGAAGCCGGCGAGGTCGCGACCGGCGACGTCGAGATCGTCGACGAGGTCGTCGGCGTGGTCGCGGGAGTGCTGCCACCGCTCAGCGCCAGCGCGGGCACCGCGATGCCGACGGCACCCAGTGCCACGGCTCCCGCCACGATCACCATTCGTTTGCGCACTTGCAGCTCCAGCAGGTAGGTGGTGCCAGGGTCAGGCACCCTCACCCGTATCCATGCGGCCGGCCGCCGGTCCGGTTGCCCGTGTGTCCTGGATCACGATCTCCACGCACCGGGCCCGCTCGGCCGCCTCGTCCAGGACGGTGCGCCGGGGTTCGGGGACGTCCAGGACGCGGTCCTCCGCCATCTTGAAGACGCCCGCGAGCCTGCGGTCGTCGCGCAGCACGTCCAACGCCTGCCGGTCGCCGCCGAGGACGACACCGTCCAGCTGCCCGAGCCGGGGCACGAGGACGCGGAACACGTCGTCCGCGGCGGCCTGGAGCGCGACGCGGGCCTGTCCCTCACGACGCCGGGCGAACCGCTGCTGCGACCAGCCACCGGCCCTGATCCGGCCGTGCACCTGCTTGCGGTCCGTGGCCGACACCTCGACCCGCTCGCCGAACGCCACCCCGACGCTGTGCCCGCCGAGCCGCACGAGCACCAGCCCGATCCGGCGCGGCTCCGCCAGCTTCTCCAGCACCTCTTCCACAGAGGTACCGCCCCGCGTCGCGAACGCGGCCGTCGCACCGTCCGCCGCGGAGACGAGGACCTCACGGCCGGAGACCCGGACGTCGATCTCGCCGTGCCGCTCGGCGAACCGCCCGATCCACCCCGCGACCCGCTCCGGCTCGACCTCGACGGCCCGCCCGCCGGGCACGACCCGCACGCGGCTCATCGAGTCGCCGGTGCGTCGAAGTCGTCCACTGTGCACACACTAGAGCCACCCCGACACAGCGCGTGAACGCACAAACAAGTTACTGGCGGGTTCGCTACGCTTGACAGATGAGTCTCGAAAGCGTGAACTCATCAACCGTATGGATTAACCATTGACTCCATCCGGTCCCGACCAGCGATGTTCACGGGCGGGTAGGGTCACTGGGGCGTGATCTTATGACAGCGGGGAGTCACCATGACGACTGCTGCCGGTCGACCAACACTGACCGTTGAAGAGACAGACTCAACGGGCCACGGCAGCCTTGCGCAGCTCTTGACGACGGGACCGTTCCCGGAAGCGTTGAGGGCGGCGATCAAGGCGAGCCGACTCAGCCTCGACCGCATCCAGCACCGGTTGGCGCTGCGCGGCGTGACCATCAGCGTCGCGACGCTCAGCTACTGGCAGTCAGGACGGCGAAGGCCTGAACGCCCTGAATCGCTGGAGGCGCTGCGGCACCTCGAGTCGGTCCTGGGCGTGCCTCAGTCGGGCCTGTCGGCGCTGCTCGGACCGCCTCGCCCGCGAGGCCGCCGCTGCCGCCCGACGACGATGATGCCGATCGACGCCCTGTGGGCGCGTCGCGAGCGGGTGGCGAACCTGCTCTCGAAGGTCGACACGTCGTCCGACCTGAAGCTAGGCCGGATCAGCCAGCACGACCGCATCGAGATCTCTGCCGACGGCGGGCAGAAGTCGGTGTGGGTGCGGCAGATCCTGCGCGCCGAGCAGGACGGCCCCGACAGGTGGGCGCTCGTGTTCGAGACCGAGGAGTCCGACGTGCTCCCCGAGATCCTGAACGTGCGCAACTGCCACCTGGGCCGCATCGCCCGCGACCACGAAGCCAACATCATGGTCGCCGAGATGATGTTCGAACGCCCGCTCACCAGGGGCGAGACCCTCATCATGGAGTACCAGCTGGTGTTCCCGGAGGGCCACGCCCCGAAGGGCAACAACACCTTCGCCCGCAAGTTCCGCCTGCCGGTCCGCGAGTACGTGATCGAGGTCCGCTTCGACGAGGCGAACCTGCCCTCGCGAGTGCAGCAGTACAGCGTCCCGGCGGGCGACGAGACCCCGTCCCGCCGACGCAACCTGACCCTGGACTCGGGCGGCGGCGTGCACGCCGTGGCACTCGGGTTCGGCCCGGGCGTCTTCGGCATCCGCTGGGAGTGGCCGAACCGCTAGAGGGCTCCAGCAGACCCGTGAGGGGCGTTTCCCGGCCTGGGAGACGCCCCTTTCGCGTGTCCGCCCCGACGCCGGACCCGGCAGAACGAGAAGGCCCCCGGCAACCGAGCCGGGGGCCTTCCGCAACTCACCTACAGGATCACACCC
>NZ_DASVFL010000114.1:0-5615 GCF_036380075.1 Lentzea sp.
AACACTCGGCTGGGACACCCCAGCCGAACGCATGACTACGCTCCTCACCGAAACCAGTTGACCACCCGCGTTGCAACGACCCCTGGAATCCACCAGATTGCCGGGGGTCTGGGGGCAGCGCCCCCAGGTGGAAGCACGCAACAGCAAGCCCGCCAACGCAACCAGGGAACCCCCTAGGACCCAACCCCCACAATGTGCCGCAACTGAGCCAAAAGATCAGACCGGGAAGTAGATCCCAACCGCTGCCTCATCCGGGCCATGTGGTGCTCAACGGTCTTGGCGGAGATGAACAACCGGTCCCCCACCTGCTTGTACGTCATCCCCTCCAACACCAACCGAGCCACCTCCCGCTCCCGGTCGGACAACTTCCCGGAGTCCTCGACCACGGGAACATCGGCCTCGACAACCCGCCGCGACACCGCTCGCCCCTGCAACAACCGCGCGCAGTCGAGCAGCCGAACCATCGCCTGCCGATCGGAAGTCCGGATCGCGGCCTGCCCGGCCAACCGGGACGCGTCCCACCAAAGCCCGACTGCGTGCAGCCCGCGAGCAGTCTCCTCGACCCGGTCGGGATCGACTTTCCCGGCGACAACGTCCAACCAACACTCGGCAGCAGCGGAAACCACCGCGCAGTACCGGTTCCGGGAAGCATTCACCGCCAAAGCGGCAGCATGTTCCTCGGCAGCGGCGGTGTTCTCGTCAATGATCGCCGCGTGCAGCAAGCTCCAGTGCAACTGAGTCGCCCACAACGGCGGATTCCCCAGTGACCGCAACAAAGCGGAAGCCTGCGCGAGGTGCGGCGCCAACCGCCCCTGGTCCCGCAACCGGGCAGCGGCAGCGGCGAACTCCCCCAACGGCAGCAGGCTGAACAGGTCGACCGGATGCCGGAGCACCGCCTCGCAGGCCTGTTCCCAGGTCCGGCGCAACGTGGCCAGGTCGGAGTTGCGACGGGCCACCCCGACCTCGAGGGCCACGGCGAAGATCCAGTCCCGCGGTTCGAAGGTCCCGCGGACGGACATCAGGGTCTCGCGGGCGACGGCGAGGTTCCCGCGCAGCATGTGCAGCCAGGCCTGCAACAACCGGTGCCGCACGGACATCAGCACGCCGCCGGTCCCTGTCTCCACGGCCCGGTCCAGCACGGACTCGGCGACGTTCGGCTCACCGCAGTGCACGGCGACGAGAGCGGCCAACGCGGCGGGTGAGTCGGGCAGCAACACCGCCCCGCCGGCGGGTTCGAGCATCGAGGAGGCACGGACCAGCGTCGACAGGGCGGCGGTCTCGGCACCGGAGACCGACTGCCGAACTCCTTGCAGCATCAGGGAAGCCGCACCACCGAGCATCGTCGGCGGCTGCGGCGGGGTTTCCTCGAACAGGTGCCCGGTGCCGATCAACCCGATCCCGGCGAACGCCGCCGCGTACGGGGTGGCCGCCCACCGGAACAGCTCAGTCGAGCGGGCCAGCTGGCCGCGGTGGGCCAACGCCACGGCGGCGACCTCGGCGGCGGTGCGGCGGTGCGACGAGTCGGGAGCGCTGATCACCTGGTCGGCGAGCCGCAGGGCGCCGTCGAGGTCGCCGGCCATCGCCGAGGCGGTCGCCCACGAGGCGGCGGTCTCGGCGGAAGGGGCTCCGCCGCCGGTGGAGGCCTGGAACAGCCGGGCTGCCAGGGAGGGGTCGGAGGACAGCGCCTCACGGGCGGCGGCGGCGAAGACTGGTCCGCCGATGCCGGTGTCCAGCAACGGGCGCACCAGGTCCAGGACGGGTCCGCCGCGGTCGAGCTGGAGCTGGGCCAGCTTCTGGCGCACGGCGATCCGCCGTTCGGCCCGCGTCAGCGCACCGACGGCGCGGTGCGCGAGCGGCAGCAGGGTGCCGTCTTCGGCGAGCATCCCGGTCGCGCGGGCGGCCTCGATGATGTCGCTGACCTCGTCGAAGTCCTTGTCCAGCAACGCGGACAGCAGGTCGAGGCGCTGGGCGGCACCGGCTTCGGCGGCCAGCAGGAACTTCTGCAGGTCGGGGTCCAGCCAGTCCAGCTCGGCGCGGAACGCGGCGAGGACCTCCGCGGAGACCTCGGACGCGGCGCCGAGCCGTTCGACGTAGGCGGGCACGCCGCCGGTCTGGGCGAAGACGAAGTCCGCCACGGACTTGGGCGCGTGCAGGAAGTCGCGGACCTGGTCACGCGTGAACGGCGCCAGCGGCACGACCACGGCGCCACGCGTCAGTTCGGCCAGCGCGGCACGGCGCGGCCACGGCCGGTAGGCCACCACCAGCAGTTCCGCGGAGGAGAGCTCGGCCAGAGCCGCGTCGTCCAGCAGGTGCGCGTCGTCGACCACGCGCACGGCCGGGTTGGTGATCTCCGAAAGCAGCGCCGTCTTGCCGTGACCGCCGGGCGCCGCGACGACGACGCGCAGGGGTGTGCCCGTTGTGGCGTCGTTGATCCGGTCCAGGACATCTCGCACGGAGTCGTCCAACAGCAACCTGGCTCGCGTCGTCACGCTCAACGGCCGTCCTCATCATCGTCTCGGAAGTCGGATCGGGAGCTGGAGCGACGTCCGGCGGGTTTCAGCGCGTCCGCCATGCGCTTCACCTTCCTCACCGGGAGCTCCAGCGGGGGTACGTCCACCGGCGGTCGCGGCGGTGGAGCGCTGAAGTCGTCGTCGTCCGGACCGGCGATCTCGCCGACCGGGAACCGCAACGACGCTTCGCGGGTGTGCACCAGGACCGAGGTCTCGAGCGGTTCCGGTTCGCTGTCGGGGCCCACCACGACGAGGCGCGCGGCCACCGCGGCGCCCTTGGCCACCGAGTGCTCAGGGGCGGCCTCGCCCAGGACGCGGCAGTCGACGGACGCGGAGAGCGCGTCGCCGACCGCGGTCATCCGGCAGGCACCGCCGACGAGCAGCACCGCGTCGGGCTGGGCTGGTCCCAGCGCGCGCACGAACGTGGAGACCAGGTGGTCGACGGACGGGCGGATCTCCTCGACGAACTCGTCGCGGCCGACCTCGACCCCGCTGACCACCACCGAGGGCCCGAAGGCCCGTTTCGCCGCCTCGCACTCGACCGCGGACACGAGGGCGTCCTTGCCCAGGCGTCCGCGGACCAGGTCCGCCAGCAGGTCGTCGAAGTCGGCGCCGGTGTGGTGGTCGACGCCCTCGACGTGGTTGAGCAGGTCGAACGTCCGGTTCTGCGTCCGCTTCACGACGGACGCGGAGAACGCGTGGCTGCCGAGCGAGAACACCGCCAGCGTCGCTCCCGGCAGCACGCGGGCGCGCACGGCGTGGTTCTCCGCGGCCGCGAACGGCTCCGGCACGAGCGTCACGTCGTGGACGCCGACCGCCCGCAGGGCCGTGAACAGCAGGCCCCGGCGATAGGGGCCCCACCCGGCCGGGTGAGTCACCGCGATGTGACGGGGCTGTTCACCCTCCCGGGCGACGACCTCGCCGACGACCCACAGGACGAGCAACGCGGTGAGCTCCTCGGCCGGGCACGTCTCCGGACCCAGCGAGAACGGCACCGCGTCGCCCACCCGCCGGGCGAAACCGGTGGCCGTCCAGCCGGGCACGCCGCGCTCTCCGACCGAGAACGTCCCGGCTTCCGTGAGCTGCAACGACGACGCCACGACGAGGGCGATCTCGGCGTCCGCGCCACCGTCGAGACGGCACACGGCAGCCGTCGTGCGGGTGGTCCCGACATCGACTCCGAGTACGTACGGCACGTCTCTTCCTCACCTGTTCGCAGCAGCGACCAGTACCTACACGGGTGAACAAGAGACGCTCAAGCGAGGCCCCTAATCCCCTAGGGGGTCAACGAGCGTCACCCAATCAGGGAACGGGGATTCACTGGGAGTGATCCCCGATGTTCCGGGGAACCCCGCTCTCTTAGCTTGTGGCACATCAACCCAACGCATCCGTGCCTCACCAGGAGTCCCCTCAGATGATCCAGCCCAGCACGCTCCACGACTTCGTGCTCAACCTGCTCAGCGACCCGTCCCTCAAGGCCGCGTTCGCCGCCGATGCTCAGGGCACCCTGGAGCAGGCCGGGCTCGCGGACATCACCGCTGTGGACGTCCAGGAAGTCATCCCGCTGGTCATCGACCTGCTCCCGGAGACCCCCGCGGGCCTGCCCGCCCTCGAGGGCGTCTACTTCGACGGAGTCGTGGAGGACGTCCTGGCGGAGGGACCGCTCGGCGCCATCAGCCAGCTGCAGGCCGTCGCGTCCCAGCTGACCTCGTCGGGTCTGTCCCTCGACAACCTCACCACCTCCTCGGCGGGTCTCCTGGCCGTCGACGAGCACGGTCTGACCGTGTGGGCCGGCACGAACACCGCGGACGTCTACGGCGCGGGTGCCGTCCGGGTCGACGGTGACTTCTCCGCCGTCAACGACGTGACGTCGGTCCTCGACCAGACCGCGTCCCCGCTCACCGGCACGGTCCTCGACGTGGCCGACACCGCCACGGCGACCGTGGACGCGCCGCTCGCGGGTGTCGCCCACTCCGTTCCCGGCGCCGACGGCGTCCTCGGCCACCTCGGCGGCGTCACGGGCCTGGCCCACGACGCGCTGGGCGTGCTCGGCGGCAGCGACGCCGGTCTCGGCATCGCCAGCGCGACCGGCCTGGACAGCATCGCCGACGGCAACATCGGCCTGAAGACCGACGACACCCTCGGCCAGGTCCACCACACCGCGTCGGGCGTCCTCGACACCGCGTCCGGCGTGACCCACTCCGCCACCGGTCTGCTCGGCGACACCGCCGGCGTCGGCAACGTGCTGGGCACCGTCACCGACGTGACCCACAACGTCCCGGTCGTGGGCGACCTCGACCTGGGGCTGCTCGGCTGAGCCACCCTCCCCGCGAACCGGCCCCGTCCCTCCTGGACGGGGCCGGTTCGGCATCTCCACGGCGTGATCGATCCGGCACTGGCGGTGAGCAACGTCACCGCCCCTCCGAACAGCTCGTCCTGACAGAAGAGGACCGGTCTTGCGTTCGAGGCTTTCACCCAAGGGGGTGAACACGGCACTATGAGCCAGGTGATGGCACCGCCCTGGCTCGACGTGCTCGACGAGACGATCGGGGCCTGCGTCACGCACCGGAGGCCCGATCTGGAGGCCCGGCTGCGCGAGAAGCGGGCACAGCAACTGGATCCGAAGTTGCGCGTCCTCGTCGTCGGCGAGTCCAAGCAAGGCAAGAGTCAGCTGGTCAACGCGTTGCTCAACGCCCCCGTGTGCGCGGTGGGCGACGACATCACGACGACCGTGCCGACCTACGTCCAGCACGCCGAGACCCCGTCGGCGGCGCTGGTCCGCAACGCGTCCGCGAACGGTTCGATCTTCCACACCCCGACCGAGCGCATCGCCGTCCCGATCGACCAGGTGACGAAACAGGCGACGGTCCAGTCGAAGGACGTCGTGCGCGCCGAGATCGGCATCCCGCGCGCCCTGCTCGACAGCGGTCTGGTCCTGATCGACACCCCCGGCGTCGGCGACACCCGCTCCGCGCACACCGCGAGCACGTTCGCGACGCTCATGCAGGCGGACGCCGTGCTGCTGGTCTCCGACGCCACGGGCGAGCTGACGTCGGCGGAGATGACGCTGCTCAAGAAGGTCATGGAGGCCTGCCCGAACGTCAC